>CAZYWY010000216.1:0-4288 GCA_964651605.1 uncultured Pirellulales bacterium
CTTTGATTCCATAATATATGACCCAGATATTCAGGCTGAATGTCAGCAGGAAACAAACATAATCCGGCCAGATGCTGTGAAAATATTCATTTGTTTCGAGTCCCTGGAAACCACTTAAAAAGTTTTTCATCGCTGACTGGTCGGTCAGACCGGCATATTTCCCCGTGAGCGAAAAAAAACTATAGGCAAGTGACCACGATGCAATATAAATATAATATATAAAAATAACCAGCGGGCCGAATATGCCTATGACCCCGAAATATTTAATAAAGCGGTTTTTTCGCCAGAGGCTGTGAAATATGCCCGGGGCAGTACTATGCTCAAAGCCTCCGCCATACCGTCCAAGTGTCCATTCAATCCACATCAGCGGTATGCCCAACAAAAACAAAGACACAAAATAGGGTATCATAAATGCGCCGCCGCCGTTTGTGGCTGCTTTGGCGGGAAAACGCAAAAGATTTCCCAAACCTACGGCAGAACCTGCCACCGCCATTATTATGCCCAGCCGGGAGCTCCAGTTATCTCTTGTGGTTTTATTTGCCATACGATAAACCCCGCTCAAGCCGATATTCAAACCTCATCTATGCAGGGACAATTTATACCGGCAACAGCATTCATAGTAATAATAGCCTTTCCCGTTTTTAACTGCAACTATTTCTTCTTTACTATGGCGTTCATATAGTACATAGTATGTTCTAATATGAAACACAGCAGAATAACCAGAGTTATGCAGATTTTAACGACTTTACAAGCCGGCAAAAGCTGCAAAGTCGAGGAATTGTCGAAAATATTCGATACCAGCCGACGCACTATTTTCCGCGACCTTAAAGAGCTGCACAAAATCGGAGTGCCATATCACTATAACTCCAAGACATGTGGATATACTGTTGAACCGGACTTTTACCTGCCGCCGGTGGATTTGAACTTGCAGGAGGCCTTGAGCCTGCTCTTGCTGGCCCACCGGGCAAGCGAACAGATTCAACTGCCGTTTAAGAGGTCGGCTTTGCTGGCGGCTATGAAAATCGAAAACAATCTGCCCCCTAAAATCAGAAAATACTGTAATGCAACCCTGCAAAACATCTCGACCAAGGCCTCTGCACAGGCGCCCTATCGAGACAGCGGTGAGCTTGACCGGATTTTTTCTCAACTACAGGATGCCATCGTAAAAAAACGCAGGGTAGGTATTCGATATAACTCGTTTTTCGAAAGTGATGTTATTGATATTGAAATTTGCCCGTATCATCTGCTGTACAACAACCGGGCATGGTATGTTTTGGCTCTATCCGACCTGCATAAAAGCGTTCGCACCTTCAAGCTCAATCGCATCAGGGAGCTAAATATCTCTGAAAAATGCTTTGTGGATGATGGGAAATTCGATGTCTATGAATACCTCGGCAGGGCATGGTCTATGATACCCGAGGGCAGAATATATAACATTAAGCTGCTGTTTCTGCCCAGGGTCGCAGGCAATGTCACCGAGGTCCAGTGGCACAACACACAAAAAGTTGCCCGTAACAATGATGGCTCAGCGACAGTGGAATTCCGTGTGGACGGATTGAACGAAATAACATGGTGGATATTAGGCTATGGTGACCAGGTAAAAGTGCTGGAGCCAAAAGAACTGCGAAAAAAAATTTACGAAATAGCAAAAAATATGGCCACACTCAATAAAAACCTCTAACTTCTCGATAGGACAATGTTGCCTTCGAGTCTTACTTGTTGTATTTTTAACCCAAGTGCAAACAAAAATATTTAAAATTGACGCAGAAAAAATCCCCGCCGATATAATCAAACAGGCGGCAGAGGCAGTTGACGAGGGGAAACTCGTTGCATTTCCAACTGAAACGGTTTATGGAATTGCCTGCAGGGCGAAAAGCGATACATTAGCCTTGCTTGATGAAGTAAAAGGCCGAACGGCTGATAAATCGTACACGCTGCATATCGCCCAAAGCAGCGATGTTCTGAAGTACGTCCCTACAATCGGTTTGGTTGCCCGCAAACTGATTCAGAATACCTGGCCAGGCCCGCTTACGATTGTATTTGAGCTTTCCCCCCAGGCTCTTGTCAAACAGCAGAAAAACTTGGGTAGTGAAGTCTTTGCTAACCTATATAGAGGAAATACTATCGGCATTCGCTGCCCGGACAATTCCCTTGCTACTGCATTATTAAAAGGTACGGTAAATTCTGTTGTAGCACCAAGTGCAAATATTACAGGCAACCCGCCTGCTACCGACGCTCAACAGGTTCTTGCACAATTATCCGGAAAAATCGACCTTTTGCTCGATGGCGGGCCTTGTAAATACAAAAAGAGCAGTACTGTTGTTAAAATAGGCAAATCAGGAATGAGGGTTGTAAGGCAGGGGGTCTATTCCCAGGTCGAGCTGGAAGCTCTTTCACAAGTTAAGTTCCTGTTTGTTTGCACTGGGAATACCTGTCGAAGTCCTATGGCTGAGGGGATATTTAAAAAAAATTTAGCGGAGAAGTTGAATTGCAAGATTGACGGTTTGGAGAGGATAGGTTATAAGATTAGTTCTGCTGGTATTATGGGTTCCGCAGGTTTGCCTGCAAGTACGGGCGCTATAAATGCCTGTGCCGCTTTGGGCATAAATATTGAAGCTCACAGAAATCAGGCTTTAACGGAGCAACTTATAGATGAAAGTGACTTCATTTATGCAATGGAGAAAATGCACTGCAACAGCGTAATAGCTCTCCGGCCTGATGCTGAAAGCAGGTGTGTGCTGCTGGCAAAAAATAAGGAAATCCCCGACCCGATAGGTTCGCAACAATGGGTCTATGATAATTGTGCAGAACTGATAGAAAAGGCAATAAAAACCAGATTGAATGAGCTTGTATTATGAAAGTAGCAGTTGGAAGTGACCATCGTGGCTTCGCTATGAAGGAAAAGGTCAAAGCAATAATTTCTGAGCTTGGCCATGAATGTATAGATTTTGGCGCCAAAGACAACAACCCTATTGACTATCCGGACACCGCTTATCTGGCGGCATCAGCGGTATCAAAGGGCCAGGCTGACAAAGCAATTCTAATCTGTGCAACCGGAATTGGAATGAGCATGGCTGCCAACAAGATATGCGGCATAAGAGCTGCCCTTTGTCATGATGAGCTGACTGCTCAGGTCTCGCGGGACCATAATGACTCTAATGTGCTGTGCCTGTCAGCAGACCAGATGGGTGACATACTGCTGCGAAAAATGGTGGAAGTGTGGATGAAAACCCCATTTGGTGGTGGCAGGCATCTACGAAGAGTACAAAAAATACAGGCCATCGAACAGGGTAAAGACCCGAGAGAGCATTGAATCGCCTGACTTACGCTTATAAAGCGACGTTATTTATTTTGAGGGTCAGCGACGATATACAATTCAAATGTCCTCTGTTTTTTTCTGTTGAATTATCTCAATTCTATAAAGGGCTCATTGTCTAATTTCGTAGGAGTTCCCCGCCTTTGCAAGCGAGAGTCTCTATTTTTTATAGCAAAAATCTACATTTAAGTGTAGTCTATTGTAGTCATTGCAGGAAGTACTTGCTGAAAAAGGATACAGGAATTGAACCAGGAAGATTTTAGACAGCTTATTTCAGGCCAGAAAAAAGGACCGATGGCGGCGTTGTTGCGCATTATCCTGAGAATCGCTGCGTTTTTTTACGGTCTTGTTGTCGGACTACGCAATCTTCTATATGCTCAAGGCATCCTTAAATCGCACCGCAGCAATGCAGTTGTAATCAGCATCGGCAATATAACAACAGGCGGGACAGGCAAGACCCCGATGGTTGTCTGGCTCTGCAATTACTTAACTCAAAACCCAAGACTCAAAACTCAAAACTATAGATATGCAATTTTAACACGAGGATACAAAACAACTCAAAACTCAAGACTCAAAACTCAAAACTGTATAGATGAACCTGCAATTTTGTCTCAGGCCTGCCCGCAGACAACTGTGATTGTAAATCCCGACCGTGTTGCAGGTGCAGCCGGGGCTGTAGAAAAATTTGGAGCAAAAGTCCTGATAATGGATGATGGTTTTCAACACCGCAGATTGATTAGAGACTTGGATATAGTAACCATCGATGCAACTATGCCGTTCGGATACGGCAAATTGCTGCCGGCTGGTCTGATGCGAGAACCAGCTAATTCACTAAAAAGAGCCAATGCCGTCGTAATCACCCGCTGTGACCAAATACCAGCGCACGAACTGGAAAAACTCGAACAAGAAATCCGACATCTCAAATCCAATATGGTAATTGCCCGTTCGTGTCACGCCCCTGTTTGTGTTAAG
>CAZYWY010000217.1:0-4287 GCA_964651605.1 uncultured Pirellulales bacterium
CAATTTTCGCAAGATGCAAAAAAAATATTCTGAATCGGTAAATCCGCATAGCTTTTAATACCACAATACAACCGCATAGATTTTATCCACGTAACTTTTCGCAGTGCTGCCTTTATTCTGCATAAGCAACTGTAGAGAGTTAATCTGAGCGACAGTACTGCATAAACTTGTTATGTCCCACGATTCATCGTTCTTGTTCTGCCGACCTGACCTGACGGGCGCATCAATCGAACTGTAGATTGTCGGGCTGTTGGGCCAGCCCGTTCCAACGCTCCATCGCAACTGTCCTGCGGGGAAATTCTCATCCTCGAAATGTTCTACAAAGATAACCAGCGATGCGATTTTCCCGCCCTGTGGTATGGCAATATCCGAGAAATCGAAGCTGACAGAACCGCTTGCCGGTACTTCGATGATTTTCTCATCGACGTTTGAAAGTGCGTCTTTAAGGCCGGCTGAAGACATTTTCTGGGTTGCCTGCGGGTTGTACAGGTCTTCAACGTTCAAAATTTCCTTCAAAGGCGAGCTTAGAGATGCGACAGAAAGGGTAAATGATTGTGCATCAAAAGCAGGCTCGCCGGCGGAATCCTCCACTTTTACTGTTATGTCATAGTTACCCGCCTGTGCGCTGGTAGGTCTGAACTCGATTAATCCGCCGGCTGGGTCGATTGTCATACCTTCCGGGGCGTTTGTCAGGCTATACGTCAGCTTGTCTTGTTTATCAGGGTCTATGGCATTAACATCATACTGGTAAAATCCCCAGACTCTGCTTGCTGTAACGGGCTTTGAGATGATTTTCGGGGCATCGTTGACCGGCGTGATTTTGACGTGCACCGTAGCAGTAGCGGTTCCGCCCTTGCCGTCGCTGATTGTATAAGTGAAAGAATCATCGCCGTTAAAATCCTTCGCCGGTTTGTAAGTTAGTCTGTTATCTGTATTGATTGTAACCTGCCCGCCGCTGCCCTGACCTACACGAAATACCACGAGCTTGTCCTGGTCAGCATCCGTATCATTAGCCAAAACATCAATCGTTACAATGGGAGTATCCTCCGCAGCGGTAACGGTATCGTCTTTTGCAATCGGCAGGTCGTTCACCGGCTCGACCGAAATCGACACTTTCGCAGAGTTGCTCTGGTTTATACTGTCGCTGACCATAAAGCTGAAGCTGTCAACTCCGTTGAAATTGCTTCTTGGGGTATATACCAGATTCGGTTCAGTGCCGCTCAAACTGCCGTTAGATGGCCTGGTTTCGATATGCCATGTGAGCGGAGCGCCTTCGGGGTCGCTGCCTGTTAATTGAATCTCCACAGGCATATCTTCTTTAGTGCTGATACCGGCATCATTGGCGACAGGGATTTTATTTGCGCAGCCGCAAGAGAGTATAAGCACACAAAAAAACAATAAAGAAATGGCCACAAACCGTCTTTTCATCAGAAGCCTCCATTCCACTTAAAAATTCCCGTTAATGGGGGGCTTACCCACCTCTACATCCATAGTCCGATAAAAATAACATAAATATTATAAACTTTGATAGATGTTTTTGCGAGCCTTTTTCAGTCAACTTCTTACCCCGAATTTAGTAAATATTTTAAAACCCTGTTTTTCAGGCTAAAAATGAAGGTTAACAGAAAAAATTACGTAGTTCCCACAATTGCGAAAAATCTACTGATAATAGTAAAATAGAGTTCTGAAGTAACTGATAAGCAGCATTATCAGGTACAAAAAAATGTTATTTAAGTTAAAGGATATAGAGGATAGGAATAAACTACAAAAGCCGCAGGTAAAGGCTCATAAGAGAATCCTTCTGGCAGGCGGTGTAGTGGCGACGCTCTGTGAATGTGTAGTATAGGAAGATGTCCTGTAGGAAACAGACAAAACTTCAATATAAGTTAAAGATTAAAGGGTGCCGATTTATTTAAGTCTTTTTGTTGTTGCTATTCCAACATATCAAAAACAGTGAACTAACAGTGGTTTTGTGTTTGCGCCTGCAAGAAGGTGGTAAGGTGGGTATGCCAGCAGACAAAGACGTTCTGTCTAAAAAGGTTCCAGACGTGGTACCCTTTTAAAAAAGCCCGGCTTTCCAGCCGGGCAAATTTATCTTTTTAAAATGCTGATTGCTCGGGCAGTATTTTATTTCTTCTGTTCTTTCTTTAGCGGTGCCGTCCACAGATATACCGTGTGGGTTCTGTCGTTACTTACAGGAACCGTAACCACCTGGTCAGGTATTACCCCTTCCATATCGAAATCGTGCGAGACGATACGTGAGCCGGGTTTGAGCTTTTCCAGTTGCGGTATCAGTTGAACATTCAGCCTGGGCAGCAGATAAAGAGTTATTACATTTGCGTCACTGAGGTTAAGAGTAAAAATATCTTTTTGCTCGATTTTCACCAGGTCTGAGACATTGTTTAGCTTGACATTCGCCCTCGATTCTATTACGCGGTTCGGGTCGATGTCATAGCCGACTGCCTTGCAGCCGAACTTTTTGGCGGCTGTTATTACAATACGTCCGTCTCCGCAGCCCAGGTCATAGACCAGGTCGGTCTTTTTCACCTTTGCCAACTCCAGCATTTTGTCCACCACCTCATTGGGTGTCGGTACAAAGTATATATCCGGTGTGCGTATAAATTTAAGCTCTTCCTTCAGAGGTGTCGTCCAAAGATATACCGTCCGGCCATTTACTGTTTCAACTTTATCCGGCGTTACACCTTTCATATCGAAAGCGTGCGAGACAATGCGTGAGCCGGGTTTGAGCTTTTCCAGTTGCGGTATCAGCTTGACATTTAGGTCCGGCAGCAGATAAAGCGTTATTACATTTGCATCACTGAGGTTAAGAGTAAAAATATCCTTCTGCTCGATTTTCACCAGGTTGCCGAGCTTTTCTTTCTCGACATTAGCCCTCGCTTCTTTAACACGGTCCGGGTTTATGTCATAGCCGACTGCCTTGCAGCCATATTTTTTAGCAGCGGCTATTACAATACGGCCGTCTCCACAGCCCAGGTCATAGACCAAATCGGTCTTTTTCACCTGCGCCAGTTCCAGCATTTTGTCCACCACTTCAGGAGGGGTCGGTACAAATATAACATCCGGCTCACGAATATACTTAAGCTCACCGCCTGTGGAAGAGCCGGCAGCGGAGGCGGCTTTGCAGCCTATACTATCCACCAGAACAACACTGAGAATGATTGCAAGACCCAACACAAGCTTTTTCATAGCCTTTTCCTTTCAAAAATCTATCACAACTGCTGTAAAATAGAAACCTACATAACAGGCAGAGATTACCTACTCTCTTAGCCAACTAACTGCTAATTTTAAATTGAAAATTATCAATTGTAAATAAAAAATTAGCTAACGGTCCAGTTCCATATCTTTGAAAGAAATCGGGTCATCCACAGGCTCTAAATGAGTGAATACTGTTGCGCCGGGCAGGGCTTTGGAAATATCTATTTCGATTTTCTCTGCAAGATGATGCCCGCGATGTGTAGTCCACCTGCCGGGAACCAGCACATGGACAGATATGAAAGACCGCCCGGCAGCCTGGCGGGTGCGGATTGAGTGAAACTGGATTCCCTGCTTCCTGTACTCATCAAGAACATTTGATATGGTCTGAAGGTCCTGGCTCGACAGCGCCGAATCCATAAGACCCGATATTGAACGTTTTATCAGCTTATAGCCTGTCCATACGATATTGACTGCAACAACAATGGCAATAACCGGGTCCAATATACCCCTGCCTGTTAATTTTACGGCCACAACACCGCCTATAACAGCCACCGATGTCCATACATCCGTCATAAGATGGCGGGCATCTGCTTCGAGAGTTATGGAGTTAAATTTCCTGCCTATATTCAACAGGACGCGAGAAACACCGAAATTAACAACTGACGCAGCGGCTGAGACAATCAAACCTATGCCGACCTGTTCGAGTGGCCTGGGGCTGATTATGCGCTGAACAGCCGCAACACCAATGCCAAGAGCAGCAACAAGAATAAGTATCCCTTCGGCGCCGCTTGCGAAGTATTCGGCTTTGCTGTGTCCGAAGTGATGTTCCTCGTCAGGCGGCTTTGCAGCTATCATCAACATTGACAGGGCAATAAATGCAGCCAGCAGGTTAACCAGCGATTCTATGGCGTCAGAAAGAAGACCGATGGAGCCGGTTAGAACATAAGCGAAGCTCTTAAGCAGAATAGTGACAACTGCCGCCGCAATGGACAGCCACGCATATCGCGTTAGTGACGAGCGATTCATTTGTCGTTCTTTTATAAATCTATCAATACCTTTTTTTGTATTATA
>CAZYWY010000218.1:0-4285 GCA_964651605.1 uncultured Pirellulales bacterium
TTGTTTCTATCTGCCGCAATTTCTGATGCGACACATCAATGCCGGAAGGTTTATATGATCGTTCACAACCCGACTGCATAATCAATCCAAGCAGGACAACTGTAATTTGAGTAATGGACATTGTTTTATTCATGTCGTAATGCCTCAATAGGGTCAAGTCTTGCGGCTTTAATAGCGGGGAAGATTCCGAAGAAGATGCCTACAGTACCGGAAAATCCAAACGAAAGTGCTATTGCCCACCAGGGAATATATGCTCTATCAAGCTGAGCATTCGGGATATTCGAGATAGCAGAAGTCAGAAGCTGTCCGAAACCGACACCTACAAGACCTCCAAAAAAGCAAAGCACAACCGCTTCGATTAAAAACTGTGTCAGGATGGCGGATTTTTTAGCTCCGACCGCCTTACGAAGCCCGATTTCTCTGGTTCGCTCCGATACCGATACGAGCATAATATTCATAATGCCGACTCCGCCTACCAGAAGAGATATTCCTACAATACCGCCTGCAACGAGAGTGACCATTAATGATATCTGATTAAACGTATCCAGTGCACTTTGCAGCGATTCTACTCTGAAGTTGTCCGGCTCGCCGGGCTTTATATTACGCGAACGGCGAAGGAAAAACTTAATTTCAGCTTTTGCATCGTCCAAAACATCGGCCGATTTACCGACCGCGCCTGCCTGAATCCAGGGAGAACTTGTGAGTTTGAAAGCAGTTTTAAATGGTATAAAAATACTATCGTAGTCCTGGCCGCTTCCTCCGAAATTCAGTGTAGGCTGGCTTTCAATTACTCCAGCAACAACAAATGCCTGAGAACCTATACGAATTGTCTGGCCTATACAGTCGCGGTCAAGATTAAGTTTATCACGTAGTTTTGGTTCAATCAAACATACCTGACGAACCTGCATATCATCTATTTCTGAGAACGGGCCTCCGAATATGAAAGTCCGATGTTCTATTTTGTTATATGCAGGCTCAATGCCGCTAATGTTGACGTTTGAAACAGACTTTTCGCCATATTTTACCGTTTGCTGTCCCACAGAGGCAATTCTGCTAAAACAGGCCACGGAAGGACAATGCTCCAGCAAACCATCGAAATGTTCCTGCTTTAATCGAATTGACCAGAACGAGGTACCCTGAGAGCGTCTATTATCGGGCAGTTGAGGATAAATAAAAATTGTATTAGTTCCGAATGATTCCACCTGGGACAATACCTTTGCTTTCAGGCCGCTCAAGGCGGCAATCACTGCTGTAACCGATGCAACACCTATTACAATTCCGATTGTCGTAAGTATCGAGCGGGTTTTATTCGCCCAAATTTGTCCTGCTGCCAGGTAAATGCTCTGGTAAATAAGCCGGAAAAAAGACAGAGGCGCTCGTATTAAGGAAATCATATCTTCTCCTTGCCCATATCTGAGCCGGTGCGATTATTGCCTTTAATGTCACTGCTGCTGTGGCGGTCGCTGAAAATCAGGCCATCCTTCATCTGGATTATGCGCTCGGCGTGACGGGCGACACATTCTTCGTGCGTTACGATGATTATTGTCTGTCCCTGGCTGTGGAGCTGGTCGAACAGCGCCATAATATCCTCGCTGGTCCTGCTGTCAAGGTTACCAGTGGGCTCATCGGCCAGCAAAATGCTCGGTTTGCATATAAGGGCACGTGCTATGGCTACACGCTGCTTTTCACCGCCGGAAAGCTGGTTCGGCTTGTGTGTGATTCTACCGGCCAGGCCGACTCTTTGAAGGGTTTCTATAGCTCTTTTACGGCGATTCCACCAACCGTCTCTGGAGTAAATCAGCGGCATCTCGACGTTTTTCAGCGCGCTTGAGTGTCCCAGCAGCTCGAAGGATTGAAACACAAATCCTATTCGCTCATTACGAACGCGTGCCAGGGCAGCGTCGCTCATCCTGGTGGTATTCTGTCCATCAAGATCATAACTGCCCTGCGAAGGTCTGTCCAGGCAGCCCAGCACGTTCATCAGAGTGCTTTTACCTGAGCCGGAAGGTCCCATTATTGCCACATATTCATTGGAATACAAAGCCAGGTCTATGCCGTCAAGGGCATGAATTACATCGACCCCGACCTTGTATATCCTGCGAACATCCTGTAGCAAAATTACCGGCTTTGCTGTTGTATTAAGGTTTGTTTGCATCGGTTTTTTTACTGGTTTTAACCTCGCGCTCATCCTGTACTTTCTGGTCATGGGTGATATGTTCAAGCACTTTATAAGGCCCAACTATAACTTTATCCTCTTCTGTTACGCCGGCTTCGATTACTGTATGTGTCAGGTCACTCTTGCCGATTTTGACCGGCGTTACAACTGCCTTGCCATCTATATAACGATAAACGACTGTCGCAAAGGTCTTGGCTTTATCAATATTCGGAGAATTGTCACGAATTTCCAGGGGCAGGCCATCAATTTCTCTGGCTAAAACCGCCTGCGTAGGGACCTTGAGGACGTTGGTATGCCTGCGAGTTTCGATATCCACATGCGCTGTCAGGCCGGAAAACAATTTTTGCTCAGAAGGGTCAAGCAGGATTTCGGTCCTGAAGTATTTGTTGCCGGTAGTTGCGGCATTATATGCAAGGGCCACGGCGCTTACAACACCTGTGAAATTAGCATCAGGAAAAGCATCCACATAAACAGTAGCCTTTTGTCCTGTTTGAAGCTTGCCGATATCAGCTTCATCAACTTGCGCCATTACAAGCATCTTTGAAAGGTCAGCCACTTCCATAATCACAGTGCCGGGGTTATTCATTGTACCGAAAACAACAACCTCACCGACTTTGGCGTTAATACGCGTAATAACACCGTCGATAGGTGAGGTTATAGTTGTGTAAGTAAGTGTTTCAGTAGCTTCGTCAACCCTGGCATTGGCAGCCTCCAGGGTATGCTCCTGTACCGTCAGCCCAAGCTCAGAAGCCTCAAGGGTGTGGACGGTACTATCATATTGTGCCTGCAGTTCGTCGAGCTTCAGCTTTGTCTGTTCAAAAGTAACCTGGCTTATATCCTTGCTCTGCAGAAGCCCGCTTTGTCGCTCCGTATCCCGTTTTGCCTGTTCCAGGGAAGCCCTAAGACCGAGCAGACTGGCTTTCTGGCCGGCTATACGGGCTTTTTCAACCTCCATCTGGGCAGCCTGGGCTGATGCACTCGCCTTTGCAGACTGCAACTGACTTTCCAAATCCTTTGCATCGAGCTTGATAAGCACAGAAGCCGGCACGGGCGGCTCGGAATTCGGATTGCCGCAGGTTACAACATCACCTTCTTCAAAGGGCAGCTCCTTAATTCTGGCTGATACTTTGGCACTTAACGAAACTTTTGTCTTTGGTTCGATTGTACCCGGAGCGCTGACAATCTCAACAAGCTCACCTCTTTGAAGTTGTTCAAGCCTTACTACTGTTGTTTTGCCGGATGTTGATATCGTGGATTTTAGCTTCAAGCCGGCGATGTATATAAGAGCAAGAACCAGTATGATAACAAAAAGGATTATTATGAATTTCTTCACGGCCAGACCTTTCTACTAATTTAAAGTGACTAAAGTTAATAGTGATAAAATATTTCTTTCAGAATTATACACTCGAAGAAATAAAAAGGTTACACTTCCTCGGGATTATTCTGTTCAAGAAAGTAAAATTATAATAATTAATGTGGTAAATCCACAATTTAGACGACACTCTCTAATTTATAGGAGAAGCATTGGTGTCTTTCGAGTTAGAAAGCAAAAAGAGTTATAACAAAATAGTGAAGAATTATCTTCTCCTGATGTTTCTCATATTAAACACACACAACAAAATTGTACAGATATAACATAATATTTTCCAGATTAAACGCATAAACCCATAAAACATAGTTTTAACAGCCACAACTGCGACTCTCTGAGTATATAGACGCTAAAAGTATGACACCATTACAAAAATTCTTGAAAAAATCTGATTATTATTAAAAATTCTTCCCTGTAGTCCATTAGACTAAAAGAAGTTATCTACATAAGGTTTGATGAGAGTTCATTGAATATTCTATGTAGGCCTGTCAGTTTTTAATCTGGTCTGTTAGGTTCATTCCTTTATCCGGTTTTTTATAGTGGATTCTTTCTTATCAAACCTGCGTCCCATTATTGTACTTTCCAATATTCAAAGCTAAAATATTCAGTGTCAGACCTCCTTGTCGGGTTCCTAAAACACTTCAGCGGTCACTTGACCGGCTCCTTAAGAACGACTTATATCTTATGTGATTAATAATTGCGCTGAGCATACTTTGTTCGACAAACGGATTTAGAAACTC
>CAZYWY010000219.1:0-4276 GCA_964651605.1 uncultured Pirellulales bacterium
CGCGTCTTTCTGTCGAAAGACAGAAGCGGGGGTAGTATTAGTAAGAACTGGTTCATTAGCAGTCATCTGCCGTAAGAACATGAGCTGAGTTTATATGCTCAGCGCATTAAATATTCACAATCAGTCTCAATCAGACTTTCCCAATCACAATGCAGGCATTGTGACCGCCGAAGCCGAACGAATTGCTCATCGCAATATTGACTTTCACCTGGCGGGCTTTAAGCGGCACGAAATCCATATTCAAATCGCACCGCTCATCCTGATTATCCAGGTTGATTGTAGGAGGAACGATAGATTCGTTAATTACCTTCGCACAGATGATAAGCTCAACTGCACCGCTGGCTCCGAGCAGATGACCAAGTGAGCTTTTGGTTGAGCTGACCGGTATTTTGTAAGCCTGTTTGCCAAAAACCGTTCTGATAGCTGCGCTTTCTGCTATGTCATTCAGGTCTGTTCCCGTACCGTGTGCATTGATATAGGATATTTTGCTTTCATCGGATATGCCTGCATCTACAAGCGCCTGCTTCATTGCAGCAGCAGCTCCGGCACCATCGGGCAAAGGAGCAGTGATATGATAACCGTCATCAGTAGCCCCATAGCCCAGAACTTCGGCGTAAATTCGGGCATTGCGTTTTTTAGCGTGCTGTAATTCTTCGAGAATCAGAATTCCTGCACCTTCGGAAAGCACAAAGCCGTCTCTGTCTTTATCAAACGGCCTGGATGCTATCTTGGGGTTGTCGTTACGCGTGCTGAGCGACCTTGCGGCGCAAAATGACGCCAGCCCTATGGGGGTAAGAGCTGCCTCGGCACCTCCGGTTATCATAATGTCGCTTCTGCCGATTGCGATATTGCAAAAGGCCTCTCCGATTGAATGATTCCCTGATGCACAGGCACTGGATATGCAAAAATTCGGGCCTCGCAGGCCGAACTGAATGGCAATATTGCCGCTGCCGGCATTTGCCATAAGTCGGGGAACACAGAAAGGTGAAACTTTTGATGGGCTTTTTTCCAGCAGCCTGTTGTGCTGGTCTTCGATTTCCTTGATGCCGCCTATGCCGGTGCCGACGATTACACCACCGCGGCTGAGGTCTTCCTTTGAAAGGTCCAGCCCACTGTCTTTTACTGCCTGAATGGAAGCAGAAACAGCAAACTGGGCAAAACGGTCCATCCGTTTGCTTTCCCGCTGGTCAATATATTGGCTGATGTCGAAATTCTTAATCTCGCCGCCGAATCTGACAGGATATGCCGATGTATCGAACGACTCAATGGTTGAGATACCGCTTTTCCCCTGGCATAGCGCAGAGAAAAGCTCATCAACAGATTCAGCCAGGGCTGTTATACAACCTAAGCCAGTAATAACGACTTGACGATTATTCATACCAAATCTTTGTTATTTTTCCTGGCTTCTGGATTGTATCACGTGCATTATATAATCGATAGCAGCACCAACCGTCTGGATTTTTTCGGCATCTTCGTCCGGGATGCTCATATCGAACTCATCCTCGAACTCCATAACCAATTCGACAGTATCCAGCGAGTCTGCGTTTAAATCATTGATAAATGAGGTTTCCCGGGTTATTTCCGACTTGTCCGCGCCCATTTGCTCACTTATTATTTCGATTACTCTTTTTTCTATCGCCTGAACATCTACATTGTCAGCACTCACTTGTTGACCTCCATAAAAAAGGTTCAAAGTCCCGTAAGGGATGCCTTGCGGCAGTTCAAAGGCACACAGGCTTTTTGAAAATCTCAAATCTGAAATTTCTTTTTGGCCTTTGTTTTTTTGTGCCTACAAATATGGCGGGTATATTACCAGACAATAACATATTTTCAATCTAAATTGTAAATTTTATATTGTAAATTTACATAGCCATCCCGCCGTCCACACAAAACACCTGGCCTGTAATGTAACCGGCGTTATCATCAGCAAGAAATGCCACCGCCCTGGCGACGTCCTCGACCTGGCCGAACCGGCGCACCGGAATTACCTGCATAGCAGCCTCTTTGACCGCATCGGCAAGCACCTGTGTCATCTCGGTCATAATAAAGCCGGGAGCGATGCAATTTGCCGTAATATTCTTTTTGCCGACCTCCCGCGCAACCGACTTGGTCATACCAATAAGCCCCGCCTTGCTGGCTGCATAGTTGCTTGAGCCGGCCTGACCCATCACACCGGCAACTGAGCTTAAGTTTATTATTCTGCCGAACTTATTTCTGACCATTGAACGCAACGCACAGGTAGTAGCCATAAAGGCGGCACGAAGATTAACATTCATCACCTTATCGAAATCTTCTTCATTCATCTGGAGCATTAACTTGTCGCGCGTTATACCGGCGTTATTGACTAAAATTCCGATTCCTCCATATTCGTTAGCCAATGATTCGAGAGTTTCGGTAAGTTGGGCAGTATTGGTAATATCCACAGCTTTGGTAAGCACGGAATAACCGACCTGTTTTACTATTTTCTCAAGTTCGCCCAGTTGCTCAGCATTGATATCCAGTCCTGCAACTATCCGGCCTTGTTTGAGCAGTTCAAGGACAATAGCTCTGCCGATTCCTCTGGCGGCACCTGTTACGACAGCCAGTCTTTTCTCAGACATTGTTCTAAAGTCTCCATACGAATAATTTTGAGTTCATATTCCTTAGTTTGATTTATAACCCAAAACTCAGAACACAGAACTTACTGGACAAACGCTGATTTTGCAATCGTTTTTTAGTTTTTCGGCTGTAAGTTTTTTTACGCCTTTTAGCGTCAGTTTTCAGGATTCACAGGCTCCGACAGCGGGTTGTGGAATAAAGATACCCTGTTGCCATACATAAATTTATAATAATTCTGGTAATCGCCCGATACAACATTTCGCAGCCAGCGTTGATTATTAAGATACCAGTCAATGGTTTTGTTGATGCCTTTCTCGAAACTTACCGATGGTTTCCATCCGAGCTGATTCATTATTTTGCCGGCGTCGATAGCGTATCTTCTGTCGTGGCCAGGTCTGTCGGTTACGTGTTTAATCAAAGACGCAGGCCTGTCCAAATGCTCGAGTATAAGTTTAATAACCTCAAGGTTGGTTTTTTCGTTACAACCTCCTATGTTATAAATCTCACCCGGCGGCGCCTTTTGCAATACCATCCAGACAGCGGTACAGTGGTCATAAACATAAAGCCAGTCCCGCACATAAAGCCCGTCGCCATATACCGGCAGCTCTTTATTATTCAGGGCATTATTAAGCATCAGCGGAATCATTTTCTCTGGAAACTGGTATTCCCCATAGTTATTCGAGCATCTTGTTATATTGTATTTCAAGCCCCAGGTATGCCCGAATGCCCGGACTAAATGGTCGGCGGCGGCTTTGCTCGCCGAATACGGCGAATTTGGACTGACCGGCGTCTGCTCAGTGAATTTTCCCTGCGGGCCAAGTGCGCCATAAACTTCATCGGTGGAAATCTGGATAAACCGCTCAATATTTTTGTCGCGGGCGGCCTGCAGCAGGATTAATGTGCCGGTTACATTGGTATCGATAAAAATCTTTGGTGCGGTAATCGAACGGTCAACGTGGCTTTCGGCGGCAAAGTTTATGACCACATCGATTTTATAGTCATCGAGGATTTTTTCAACAAGCGGGCCGTCATTTATGTCGCCCTTGATGAATTTGTGATTTTGATGGTCGAGGTAATCGGCAAGATTCTCAAGATTGCCTGCATAAGTCAGCTTGTCGAGATTGACAACGAAACAGTCAGGATGCTCCGACAGCACCATTCGCACGAAGTTGCTTCCGATAAAGCCTGCACCTCCGGTAACTAAAATTTTTTTCATAATTGCCTCATAAAATAGGGAACAGGGGTTAGAGGTCAGGGGTTAGGGAAATGTAAAAATTAAAAATAAAAAATCAAAATTGTGGAGTCCGCCTTTGGCGGACGACTCCTTAATTTTGCTTTTTGCATTTTGCATTTTAATTTCCTATACTCTTTACCCTATACCCTAATAAAAACTGCTCTAATTGCCTCTGCCAGGGCTTAATCGGCTCATCGAGCAATGCCTGAACTTTGCTGCAGTCGAACCGGCTGTTTAACGGCCTTGTCGCAGGACTCTTAAATTCACTGCTTTTGCAGGCCGACAGGCTGACCTTCATCGCTAATTGCTCAAATATAAATTTCGCCATCTCATATCGGCTTGCATAACCGGCAGATGCAAAATGAAACACGCCCTGCGGCTTTTTTTCGAGCAATTCGCAAATCACCGCAGCTACTTCTGTTGTAGCGGTAGGCGAGCCGAGCT
>CAZYWY010000220.1:0-4241 GCA_964651605.1 uncultured Pirellulales bacterium
ATCTATTTTAGGGGCGTATTCATTAAAAGGATTATCTTTGTCCGTGTCGGTTTTTTGTACTTTGTATTCAATGTAGCAATATGGTTTTTGTGTAGCTTTGACAAGCTCCTGCCAGGCAGCCTGATTTAGTTCAATCCAATTAAGAACTATGTTTTGTTCAGGCTCTTTAAGCTCAGAGAATTTTTTGGGTGGCGTACTAAAAATAATTTCATTTGAGTCTCCAGCTTCACGTGGGTATCTATAAAGCTCGAAGGCTTTTTGGTAATAAGGCCAGGCGTTGTCTTCTTCCTTATAATTAGCCGGTTTGTTGAGCTTGTTCAGCTCTGCAAGATAATCCGTATCTATGGTTGGCTTGCCGTTTATGAACAAGAAAAGATAAATCACAACAGCGAGGATAACTAATCCTGCAATTTTAAGAAATTTTTTACAGCGTTTTTTATGCGAGGATTGTTTCACCAATTTGCCTGCTGGATTTGTTTGGTCTGCCTTATTGGTCTTATCGGAATTTTCTTTTGGGTTTTTCATAAAAACTGCCTGCCGCATATTTTTCAACAAAAAACCTTCTATTATATATTCTACTCGAATTTTGAAAAAAATATAGTAAAATAAATCCTATGGATGTTGCAAATAAGTATGAGAAGTTACAGCAAATTATATCGGGGCTGAAAAAAGTAGTCGTTGCGTATTCCGGCGGGGTTGACAGTACATTTCTGCTGAAAGCTGCGGTCGATACACTCGGAGCGGAAAATGTCCTGGCCTGCATCGGCGTGAGCAATTCTATGCCCGCAAAACAGCTTGAACGGGCGCTGGAGTATGCAAAATCAATAGGTGCAAATATTCAGCAGGTCCCACTTCGTGAAATCTACGACAGCGAATACTCTGCCAATAATCCTGACCGATGTTTTCACTGCAAATCGCATCTTTATCAGGTTATAAAAAAGAACGCAGAGGAGAAAGGCTATAAAAGCATTATTTGCGGGACCAATCTTGATGATATGGACGATTATCGGCCTGGCAACAAGGCAGCCGAAAATCACAGCGTACGTTCTGTTTTGGCAGAGGCCGGCCTGACCAAGCAGGACATTCGGAATATAAGCAGAAAGCTGGAGCTGCCAACTGCGGATGTACCATCTTCGCCTTGTCTTGCATCTCGAATTACTTACGGGCTTAAAATCACAAGCGAGCGATTAAGGCAGATTGAACAGGCTGAGGAATTCCTGCGAACGCTGGGGTTTGTGGAGTTTCGAGTCCGCCATCACGATACGATTGCCCGCATCGAGGTTGCACCTGCTGATATTGCGAAGGTTCTTGCAGAGCCGAATCGCAATAAGATAATAGAGAAATTTAAGGCCTTATGCTTTAAGTATATCACCGTTGACTTGCAGGGCTATCGCAGCGGCTCGCTCAACGAAGTTTTGCCTGAAGCGGATAAAAAAAAGTAATTAAGAAATTCTGCCTTGCAACGTTGGGAAAATTGTGTTAAGAGTGCTGGTGTCGTAACATAAGGACGCTTAAAGGTTGTGTTTCTGGAGTTACAAATGAGCAGATTGACACGCAGGTCGCTGTCCGCCTTATTGTTCATCTTCATATTTCTTGGACAGACATCCTTCGCAAAATTAAAAAATGTAATTATTCTGATAGGCGATGGGATGGGGTTCGAGCAGGTTAAGGCTGCATCAATTTATGCTTATGGCAGGGAAGGTTGCTGACGTTTGAGCAGTTCTATCGAGGAGAAGTAACCACACATTCTGCGGATTCCTATCTGAAGGAAACTCACGCAACGGATTCGGCGGCGGCCACTGCGATGACGACCGGCCAGAAGGCAAAAAACGGAGTTCTCAGTGAGGATACCAACGAACCACTGAAAACATTTACTGGAATATTCAAAGGAAGCAGGCAAAGCTACCGGATTGATTTCAACGGTGTTTTTGACCGATGCGACACCTGCCGGTTTTGGCGCTCATTCAGCCAGCAGGGACGACGGCAACAATATTGCAGACGATTATCTGGAGCAAAGCCGGCCGAATATTTTTTTCGGTCCTTATTATGACGATGTTCTGCCGGACAGAAAGGTCAGGCTTGCAGGTTATGAAATAGTTAAAACTCGCCAGCAGATGCTCGATGCAATTGCAAGAGCCTCTCAAAAGTCCACAACAGACTTTTTTATAGCAGGATTGTTCACGCCGGGAAAAGATATGCCGTATGAATATGACTACTATCGGCAGAAAGGAATTTTATTGCCCTTCGAGGGTATGAATTTACTTAGTTATGATGTGATTCCTCATTTGTCGGAAATGGCAATAGCTGCATTGTCTGTACTTGATAAAGACCCCGATGGTTTTTTCCTTATGGCTGAAGGCGGCAGTATCGACCATGCAGGTCACGACAATCTTATCGAACGCTCGGTTTATGCAACATTGGAATTTGAACAGTTGTGCGTAGGGGTTTTTAACTGGATGTGGAACAGGGATGATACGCTGGTAGTAATCACCGCAGACCATGAATGCGGAGGATTGAAAGTTACATCCAATAAAGGCAGAGGATTTATGCCTGAAGTATTTTGGGGTTCAAAAGACCATACCGGTGCAAATGTCCCGCTTTATACCGCAGGACAGGGCGCTGACGAGTTTGTCGGAGTTATTGATAATACCGATATTTTCAAGACTATTATGAAATTACTCAATAAATGACTTAAAGGGGCAATAGTGAAGCAGAAGAAAAACAATAAAAGAAATCTGACCAGACGCGAATTTATTAGTGCCTCGGCTTCATTTGCAGCTTTTACAATAGTATCTCGTTCTGTTCTGGGTGGTACCGCTCGGCCCGCACCGAGTGACAGGTTGAATATTGCCGGCATCGGCGTTGGCGGACAGGGCAGGGGTGACCTTATAGATGCTGCCTTAAACAATAACGTCGTGGCACTGTGCGATGTAGATGAGAATATGGCTGGTGCAACATTTGTCGAATTTCCAAAAGCGAAATTATACAAGGACTTTCGGAATCTGCTGGATAGAGAAAAAAATATTGATGCCGTTACTATCGCTGTCCCCGACCACATGCACGCAACAGCAGCACTTATGGCTATGGAGCGTGGCATAAATGTATATCTGGAGGCACCGCTTGCTCAGACTGTCTGGGAGGCTCGCCTTTTAACCAAAGCGGCAGCGAAATACAAAGTTGCCACGCAAATGGGCAATCAGGGATATTCATCCGAAGCAACACGTTTAGTTTGTGAAGTCATAGAGGCCGGCGATATAGGTGAGGTAACCGAGGTTTATGCCTGGAACAACGGCGGCTTTAACAATAGTGTAACGCGATGGCCGGCTGCGGAAAAAATCCCGGATACTCTCCAGTGGAATTTGTGGCTCGGCAGGGCGCAGCAGCGGGATTACAGTTCACAGGTTTGTCCGAATGAATGGCGTGGTTATCAGAACTTCGGTACAGGCACACTTGGTGACTGGGGCGTTCACATTATGGGGGCGGCTCACTGGGCGTTGAAACTCGGCAGTCCTGTCGCAACCCAGTGTCTTTGGGTGGACGGCAGAAGTGAAGTCAGTTACGCAGCCGGAGCTATGATTAAGTATGAATTTGCTGCTCGAGCGACTATGCCTCCTGTAAAAATTTACTGGTATGGGGGCAGCCTTGCCAGGCGTCTTGATTTTTCTACACTAATCAATATGCTTGATTCGCGTCGGACTCAGGAACAGGACCCGAATATGCCGACAGATACAGGAGCAGGTACAAGTGCAGGTATGAATATAGGTCGAGGTCGGGGTCGGGGGCAAGTTACAATACCGCAGGGTCAGCAGCAGGGTCAGCCGACTCAGGAGCGACCTCGGTGGCAGGGACAGGGCAGAAGTCAGGGTGTTCCTTTTGTACCGTTTGGCCTGACAGAACAAAAACTGACTGGTTTCAACCAAATTTTTATTGGCACAAGGGGCTATCTATGTACCGGCGGCAAGGGCGAAAGCGTTACACTATTTCCTCGCTCAAGGCTGGAAGGATACAAACTGCCAAAGTCGTCACTTGCCCGTTCGCCGGGGCATATGGATGACTGGCTGCATGCCTGCAAGTCACCCGGCCGACAGAGCTGCTCGAATTTTGGCGTATCAGGCCCATATACCGAGTGGCTCCTGCTTGGTAATATCGCAGAGAAATTTGATGAAAGACTGGAGTGGGACTGTGAAAATCTGCGTTGTACCAATAATGACAAAGCCAACGAGCATATCAAGCCGCAATTC
>CAZYWY010000221.1:0-4236 GCA_964651605.1 uncultured Pirellulales bacterium
GAAGCACAGGCACAGAATCAGCCAATCAGCCTGGTTGTACAAAACGCCGAGACGATTCGCTTAGTCGGCCCGGACGGCAAAGCTGTCTCAGTAACGGCTCTCAAGCCCGGCGTTCAAGTTCTTGCCCATATCGAGAAATCAGCAAGACACTTTGGAATGCAGGTGCAGGAGTCACTGCTCGAAAGGTAAAGTTATGTCTTTCTCGAATGAATTGCTATGCGTATTGCTTGCTACTGTTTTCGGGGGAGCAATCGGGCTGGAAAGACAGCTCAGCGGTAAATCCGCCGGCCTGCGAACGAATATCCTGATTTGTCTCGGCGCTGCGGTTTTTACAATTATCTCAAGGCAGATGGCAGGAAATGACTCATCTGCCAGAATTGCTGCGCAAATTGTAACAGGCGTTGGTTTTTTGGGTGCAGGAGCGATTATTCAGGACACCGGCGGCGTACACGGCCTGACAACCGCAGCTACGATTTGGCTGGTGGCCAGCATCGGCACCGCCTGCGGAGCGGGCCTTTATCCTTTGGCGGTGGTAACAACTATAATTGCCGTGATAGTGCTGCGTATGTTATTCAAGCTGGAGGTTTCTTTGAAAAAACATTCAAAGCACCCCGAACATACTGAGTCAGGCCGGAATCACACATAGCGAGAATAAACCGGCCGGCCTAACCTTTGTCCTTTATATTAACAACCTGATGACGTTGAGTTCCTGGTCGATTTCTTTATTACTCGGCAGGGCTTAATCTAAACAATGCAACATCATGTGAAACAACATTACCTGAGAAGTTATCTTTTGTTGTTCCAAGGTCTTTTTTAGCCCAGAGGTCGCGTACTTTATATGTCTTGCCTGCCAGTACCGGAATATCGGCCCAGGCGAGTGACATTTGTGTGTCGGAGGTGCTGTCATTTAACATGCAGACAGCCCAATTACCATTTGAAAGCTCTTTTACCCATACTTCTTTACCGGCTTCGTCAATAACTCTATATCCCTGCTTGCCAAGCGTATCCTGATCCAGCGAGATTACTTCTTTATCGGTTAATATTTTAAGTACATCATCGGTCATACTTCTCAGGTCATTTCCCATCATTAACGGCGCCGCTAACATACACCAGAAGCTGAAATGCGCCCTTGATTCTGCCAAAGTCAAACCACGATTGCCCACTTCCAGCATATCCGGGTCGTTCCAGTGGTCAGGACCTGCGTATTGTTCCAGTCCGACCTGCTTTTCGAGAATATCCTTCCATCCGTTTCCATAGCCTCTTGTTCCTCCGGTGTTAGCGGAATATCGGGCAGCGATGTCGCCGGTTGTTCGCCATAAATGAGCAATGGGACTTGCCCATGTCCAGGGCTTTGCAGTGCCCCATTCGCACATGCTCAGTATAATGGGTCTTCCGGAAGCTAATAGAGCATCACCGAAAGTTTTGTATGTTTCCTGCGCGTTGGCGGAGCCAGTATTGCACCAGTCATATTTAACATAATCGACACCCCACGAGGCATAAAGCCTTGCATCTTCATACTCATGACCTCGCCCGCCGGGATAACCTGCACATGTTCTCGTTCCTGCATCATTATAAATGCCGAACTTCAAGCCCAGGTCATGAATGAAATCACCAAGTGCTTTCATTCCGCTCGGGAATTTTTGCGGGTCCGCCACAAGCTGGCCGTTCGCATCTCTTTGCATGGCCATCCAGCAGTCGTCAAGAACGACATAAACATAACCTGCTTCTTTCAAGCCTTTTGAAGCTATAATTGTTGCCGTTTCCTTAATTAAATCTTCATTAATATTTCTCTGGAATGTATTCCATGTGTTCCATCCCATAGGCGGGGTCAGTGCCAAGCCCTGGTATTTGTGAATTTGCTGCTGTCCTCTTCGACCGCCGCCACCGAAACCACCAAAACCTGCACCCGGTGCTGCCGAGCCGCCTCTGCGTGCTCCGGCATTATCACCGGTTGTGCCGCCGCCCTGAGCAATAACAGTAGTTGTTATACAAAGAATAAGTAGAAAGGTCACCTTGTTCATAGCACTTCTCCTAATAAAAAACATTAAATCGCTAATTTTATTTCGGAAATTCAGTTTATCTGTAGCTGCGTTTCATTTGACTTCTATCCACTTGAACTCAGCACCGCTCTTGCGGGCGGCGGAGGCACCGAGGGCATTCGCCGTGACCGCTCCCGGGCTGTTGGGTTTGGTGGCTAAGTACTGATGGTTCGTCAAAGTCATTAGCATTGTGTCGCCGCGCATCAGGTTGACCCACTGGAACGACTCGGCATCGCCCGGCTTGGCGCCGGCGAGGTCCTTGAGAACTACGCTCTCAGGGCTTGCAACGGAGAGTATTTTTCCGTTGGCGGCCTTGAGCGCTACGCGGCCAAGGCCAACATCGATGACCTGGAACTTCGCATTCTGTGGCACTGCGCCGGCCGGGTCGCCCGCGACATTCACCAGCACATTGTTCTGCGTGTCTGCTGCCAGAAAGCTGCCGTCAGCACCGCTGGTCAGCGCGATGGTCTTGCCTATAGGAATCTCGCGTTCTATGCCCCGCGCACGCGGTTCGTCCACAGTGTAGTTATCGAAATCGACATAACCACCGGGTTGTTCCGAGGTATTATAGTTAAACAGGGAAGGACGAACGCCTTGGAAGGTCGTCAACTGGAATGTCATTGTGAAAGGATTGCCCAGAGGCGTGAATTCCTTGCCATCGGCACTCCAGCTGAAGATGGCTTGGTCATTGTCAAAGTTGCAGTGAACACGCAGCCAAAGATGCGTGGGGGGAGTGGCCGGACTAATCGTGGGCTGATTAGACGGGGCAGCAGCACCAGCGCCGCCTCCGCGTCCTCCGCGTCCTCCGCGTCCGCCACCGCCGCGTCCGCCGCCCGATGCGGTGAACATCTGCAGGCTCGTTCCCTCGGCGGTCTTCACCACGCCGATCCAGGCGTAGGGAGTGCTCAGCAGCGCCAGACCTGCCGTGTCTCCCTCGACCATACCCGACGTATCCAGTTCGACTGTCATTATTGATTCTGGTGCAGGCGGTCGCTGGCAAAGAGAGTTGCGGGCGTTATAGAAGTTGGCAGCTGGCAGAGAATGTAGCCGAAGGACACCTGGTTTTTCGGTGAGAGACCATTTGGTATCGTCGGGCACATGGTTCCACTGCCACTCAATGTTAAGTTTGCCGCTATCAAAGTTATCGTTATGGACGAAAGCGGGTTTTGGTTCCTGATTGACGCCGGTATCAGGCTTGAGCCAGGTGTTTGGGGCCTTGCGCAGATTGCCCGGCAAACCGATAAGCGGGAAATCGTTGTCCCAGGTAATGGGGACCAGAGCAACCATGCGTCCGGCGCTGCCGTGGTCCGACATTATGATGCTCCACCACTGGCCTGAGGGGGTATCGCACATGCCGCCCTGATGCAGCCACACGCCGCGGTCGCCCGCGTTGGAGCGGGCCGGCGTCGCACTGATGCCCAGCGATTCACCGTCGACCATGGTTGTGACAGTCCAGGGACCGTCGATGGAGTCTGCCCTGGCGACCATCTGATTAACAGCGCCGCCGGGGATAGCGGAAACATCGTAGTATTTACCATTGATTTTGTAGAGGTGGTGGCCTTCGCCCATCCTTCCGCCCTGCGGGGCCAGCTGGTGGCGAACGCCGGGGACAACTGCGGTTAGGTCATCATTGAGTTCCACGATGGGGTAAGGGGCCCCGCTGCCATAGATGACGTAGATTTTGCCATCATCGTCGAAAAGGACCGACAGGTCGTGCATGCCGGGGAGCTGGTTACGCTGCCAGGGACCATTTGGGGATTTGGAGCGGAAGACCTGCAAACCGGCACCGTTGATGTTGGAGAAGACGTAGAACATACCATTGTGGTAACGGATGCAGGGCGCCCAAATCCCCTGGCCGTAGATGCCTCTGCCGCCTTCCAGCCGGAAGTTCGGACCGAGGTCCAGCCGGTCCATACAATAGCTGGCGATTTCCCAGTTCACCAGGTCCTTTGAATGCATCACAATCAATGCTGGATTCATGTGCATAGTAGTACCGGCGAGATAATAATCGTTGCCGACACGGATGGGATCTGGGTCCTCGAATTCCTCATAGAACAGGGGATTAGAGTAAGTGCCGTTGCCGTTGTCGGCGGTCCAATGTTTTGTCGCTTCAATGGAAAGCCCGGAAGAAGCCGGTGCTGCGGCTATAGCATTGTAGCCGGCCAGCGAGATTAGACACGCAAATCCTAAAAGAAAC
>CAZYWY010000222.1:0-4229 GCA_964651605.1 uncultured Pirellulales bacterium
GCCGAGGCTCGAAATTCTGTGCAAATCCACGCTTGTCTGGATTTTGCTGGTGGCGTGCGATTCATAAGCGAACGTTAGGTCTTCGGCGTCCATTCCGCAGCCATTATCGCAGACGGATATTAGCCTGCGTCCGCCGTCTTCGACGGCTACGATTATTCTGGTTGCACCTGCGTCGATGCTGTTTTCCACCAATTCCTTGACCACGCTGGCCGGCCGTTCAATCACCTCGCCTGCGGCAATCATATTTATCATATTCTGGTCAAGTATTTTTATTTGTCCCATAGAGGAGTTATTGTATTGATTTGCCTGAGAAATTCCAGAATATTAACCCCGCCATAGTAATGCAACCCCGCCATAGTGATGGCGGGGCTAACAAGGGCAATGAAAGGGAATATTTTGCTTTTGAAAAATGATTCGGTTTGGGTACAATCAGGAGTAAGGGTAACTTTATGATTACTGAAAAAGACAAAAACGTAATAATGCTTTTGGCCCGCCAATACGGCGTACATAAGATTTTCTTGTTTGGCTCTAGCATTGAAGACCAAGAAGAAGCCTCTGATATCGATTTGGGTGTGATTGGAATTGAACCCAGACAGTTTTTCAAGTTCTATGCAGACCTGATGTTCAGCTTGTCAAAACCTGTCGATTTGATTGACCTCTCAAAGGATACCAGATTTAATGCGATGGTCAAACGGGAAGGAATTCCAATCTATGGCTAAGCCGACAGAGAAAATCGAGGCAGAGTTTGAGAATATAGAGCGTGTTCTTGCTGACCTGCCAAAACCGGAGTCTTTAACACAACTATCTTCACTGGAGCTTGCAGGCGCGGCGGCGCTTATTCACAGTTTTTATAACGGCATCGAGAACATTCTTAAACAATTAGTCATTTCCAAAGGAGTCAAAATGCCACAAGGTCCATTCTGGCATATCGACCTGATTGAAGTTTGTGTCTCCAATGGTATTATCTCAAGAGCCACATCTGAGATGTTGAAGGAGTATTTGAGCTTTCGGCATTTCTTCAGCCACGCTTACTCATTCGATGTGGATGCGGAAAGAATCGCACCTTTGCTGGAAAAGATTAGGGACGTCTATAAAAAATTCGTTAAAGACATTTTAAAAGCCATGACAAAAAAGTAGTTGCACTTATCAGACAATCAGTTGTTTGGCACCTGTTGTCAATAAGCGAAAATTCTTATCAATACTTAGCCAGATTAACTTGTGGTATCTTGACCAGGCCAAACAACAGGAACAGTAAACCTAATGCGGCTAACAGATGAATTCTCGGTAGCTGAGGTTTTTTGACCTCCGATACCTAACCATGCTATGAGTAGACCACCACCAACTTTTCCTTCTGCTGCCTCTGATACTGTAACTGCGATATCGAACTCGATTTGGTGAATTGGTAATTTTGTATTAATATCATGTGGTTGCTTCTGACCACTTGAGTCCTTCGCAAGTGCTGTAATACCACGAGGGTTAATTTTTGCACCAGTAGATTCTTGTGAAAACTTTTTCTGGGCTGAGCAGATTCCAGAAATTATTTGATGCAACGATTCAGAAATGAAAGTTTGAAGATCCATATTTCGGTTCTCCGTTAGACTGTTTTTTCCATGTATTTTCCACGTAATGAAAATTTAACTTTTATGTTGCCTGTCTCCTTCCATCGCCTACACCCTTTAGATAGGCTGACCGTAGTACATTCATAATTGTCCCAAATTTCTTTCGCTGACCATCAGTAGGATTTGTTCGCAAGAACTGCTCTTTGAAATATGCGTAGATTGACTCATCTACAGGAATATTCACATTTTGCCCATCAACATTAATTCTAATGGATTTTTTCCTTCCTTGTGAAATAGTAACTTCTGATACGCTAAATGTGACATCTTTGTTATACATGTTTGGCCCCCTTAAATTTAATGATCATTTATATATGTGGATTTCGGTACATAAAGCAAAAATATCTCTGTAATTATATCGGCTAAAAATATGGGGCACTAAAGTAAAAGGGATTTCATTATTTTCGAGGCTGTCTTCGATAAAGGCCGATAAAATTGTTTATACAACTACCGTAATAAATATGGCGAAACGATGAACATCCTGCGACTACCTTGCAGGAATACATCACTAAATTATCTTGCTTTTACGATTTTCAGTGCCTCTTTGGCGGAAACACGGCAGGCTTTGCCATTGAGATTTATTATTACATACTGGTCAAGTATTTTTATTTGTCCCATAGAGGAGTTATTGTATTGATTTGCCTGAGAAATTCCAGAATATTAACCCCACCATAGTGATGTAACCCCGCCATAGTGATGGCGGGGCTAAACAATGAGAAATAAGGTTGTGGGTGAATTCAACTTCTGATATTGTCCGTAAATAATGAAAAACATCATTGGTTATATGATTACCTGGACGACTTACGGCAGTTGGCTGCAGGGAGACGAAAGAGGGTATGTAAAAGACGGCCAAACTTTTACGCAAAACGATAAATTAAAATCGGCTAATCTCGTACAACAAAAAGAACCGAAAGTCAAACTCGACGCAGAACAAAAGCGAATTGTTCAGAATGCAATTATCGAAGAAGCGAAAAGAATAAATCACGAAATATTTGCGATAGCGGCCTGCTCAAACCATCTGCATATAGTTGCTTCAGTTTCAGAGGAATCAATCGAGCAGGCATTTCACCGATATAAATATTCAGCGACAGCAGCATTGCGCAGAACCGGCTTTCAGGGCAAAATCTGGTCAAAAGGTTTTGACAAGAGATTCTGTTTTACAGACCAGGAAATTGAGAGCAAAATAAATTATGTAAAAAACCACAACGCTTAGCCCTGCCATCACAATGGCAGGGTTATATTTATGCCATCACAATGGCAGGGAAAAAATGCTCTAAAATTTTATTCGATGAATCGAAGTCATACAGGCCGGATATTCTGTCGGCATTTTTGGTATTGACGCCGCCCCAGACACCCTGCCAGTAATTGGTTAAGCCTAAAACCTGCATTGGGCGGAGTTGAATAGTCCGATAACTAATCTTTTCAAAATGGATTTCTAACTTGAAAGGAATTGAAATTGTTCAGATGGTTCTGGAAAGCCTCATACGAAAAGTATTAACACAGTTTTTTTGCGTATTTGTACCTGTGATAAACAATTCTTATATTTTAGGTAGCCGGGAGATATTATCTACCTTCCCATAAGTAATTACGGGAGGCAAAATTATGATTACTTGCAACTTAGTAAAATGGCCAGAATCAGTCTTGCGTAATAAAAAACACAAGGGTATAGCGCTTATTATGTCTATGGTGTTTATAGCTCTCTTTTCGGCTCTGGCGGTCGCAATGGCTTCGATGTCGGGCAGTAACACTCAGGTTGCCTCCAACCAGCAAAAACTCAATGGTGCGAGGGCTTGTGCCGAGTCGGGATTCGATGTTATTCGCTGCTGGTTAAAGGAGAGCTGGATACCCGGGACAACAGAACCGTCTCAAATATTAAACCAGATTAAAACTTCGCTTAATCAGGGCGTCGCAAATGTAACCGTAACCTGTGACGGTTCAACATTAACGATACCATCTGTAACTCTTGATTCTGTGAATCAGCGCAGCTTTCACGCTACAATTACAAAACTGCCTGTTACCGACTCCAATACATTTCAGCTCGATGTAACCGGCGTCTATGGTTCGATAGAAAAAACCATAAGAGCAAATTATGTTCTTGATGTACAGGCTAATACAGTATTTGATTTCGGTGTTGCAACAAAAGGCCCTTTGTCACTGTCGGGCAATATCGAACTGGATGGTATCAATGTCTCCGTAGAAGCCAGCGTTTATATTGAAAGTGAAAATTCTACTTTGGCGTTGTCGATTATCGGTAATTCACAGATTGCCGGCGATGTAAGCATCGTAAATCCAAGTGCTATGGTTGACCTGCAGGGCGGCAAAGCAGGTATAGGTGGCGAGACAGGTCAGGCTGCTATTGAGAACCATGTTGATTTTGGTGTTGCGGCCAGTGACTTCCCCGTACCCGTGCCAAGCCAGTTCACTAAATATGTGAACACCGTTGTCGATGCCAACACGGACACATCCGCAAAGGCCACTTATCAGAACGTCAAAATTGCTGCAAATACAAATCCCAAATTCACAAATCAAGTCACATTAGAAGGCATTGTCTTTATCGAAACCCCAAATGTTGTGGAATTCGCCGGCGGGGTTGACATAACCGGCATAATCGTT
>CAZYWY010000223.1:0-4215 GCA_964651605.1 uncultured Pirellulales bacterium
GGGAGGCAATGCAAAAGGGGTATTTGGCCGGCCGATACGGTGCAATTCCCATTTTGGAGGCGTTTCAAATTCCTCATGGTTAAATCTCGCACGACCAAAGAACTTAAACGCCGCATGGCTTTTAAATCACCAAAGAAAGCTGAGCTTATTGTATGTGAAGGCACAAGTACAGAACCGGCATATTTTAACTCTCTTAAGCGAGTATTACGATTACACGCATTAACTGTACATGTGATGAACGCAGAAAATTCTGAACCAATAACTATTGTGAATTTTGCAATTAAGAAAAAAAGGAAAGGTGCAGCGCCTAGTATGCCATACAGCAGAGTCTGGTGTGTGGTTGATGTAGAAATTCCACCTCATAAAACCCTTACAGAGGCATGGGAGAAGGCAGCGAACATTCAGGATTTAGATCTCATTTTAACTAATCCCTTTTTTGAGTATTGGTTTTTGCTACATTTTGAGAAAGTTAAAACTTCATTTAACACAGATAGGGACCTGCATACGAAATTGAAACAGGTACATCCAACTTACAAGAAAGACCGTATTGGTTTTAATATTCTCTTCCCTCGTACAGAAACAGCTATTAAGAATGCTAAAGAGGTTATTGAAGAGAATAAATGTGATGAGTATTTGAGAGATTTCAATCCTTCGACTCACGTATATAGGCTGGTTGAACATCTCAAAAAAATTATTAGCTAAGCGTACGATAAACTTATAATCGCTTTGGCTCGCTCGGAGATGCTTTCATCCGGCTCATCGGGGGCGATGTCCAGCCAGTGGACATTCTTAAAAGTCTTAAACCACGTACGTTGGCTCTTGGCAAGTCGGCGGGTGTTTTTCTTGATTAGCTCAGTCACATCCTCCAAAGACAACCGGCCTGCCAAATGCTCAATGATTTCAGCGTAGCCGATTGCAGAGCGTGCCTGCCGGCTGAGCGGCTTTTCCTCCTTCAGCAAAGATTCAACCTCGCCAACAAGGCCATCGGCGAGCATCCTCTTGACCCTTTTATTGATTCGCTCGCTCTCCTGCGTTTTTTCTCTTCGCAGGCCGATAATTGTCCAGTCATCGCGTGCATTATCAGCAGCACCGGAAGCACCGTGAGTTTCCCACTGCTGCTGGAGGCTTGAGATTGGCCGGCCTGTGATTGTATAAACCTCCAGTGCGCGAATGAGCCGCTTGGAATCGTTGGGATTGATTCGTTCGGCTGAGACCGGGTCAACCGCTGCCAGTTGCCGATGAAGCTCCGCCAGACCTATCTCCCGTACCTGCTCGTGCAGCTTGGCCCGCACCTGCGGGTCAGTGCCGGGCCCGCTGAACAGGCCGTAAAGCAGCGCCTTGATATACAGTGCCGTTCCGCCGACTGCAACGATGTTTTTGTTCTGGTTTTTCAGCCGGCCTATTACCTGTTCTGCACCTTTGACATAAGCTGCGACGCTGAATGACTCGCTCGGCTCGACAATATCGAGCATATTATAATTGACGCACTTGCGCTGCCGGTCGCTCGGCTTGGATGTGCCGATGTTCATCCGCCGATATACCTTCATAGAGTCTATGCTTATGATTTCGGCGTTGAGAAATTGCGCCAAATCGAAGGCGAGTTTGTTTTTACCGCAGGCGGTTACACCGATAATCAGCAGCATTTTCATTTTGTTTGCTATATTTGTTTTTGTTATGTATCATTTACTAAAACTGACTGTCATTATAATGTAAAAATTGAAAGTAAAAATGCAAAATTATGGAATCTCGGCCAAACCGGGATAACATTTATGCAAAACGATGATTTCGATACACGCTTGCGCAAAAAAGCGCAGCTTGTCAACTATGCTATGCAGCGGATACTGGCTGCTCAGGATATTAACAAGGACATCAGAGATGCCCTCGATTATGCCATCGGCACGCCGGGCAAACGGATTCGCTCGGTCCTTGTGCTGTGGTGTCGTGAGCTTCTGGCGGGGCAAGTTGACCACAATACCGAGATGGCTTCAGCCGCCATCGAGTTCGTGCATACCTATTCGCTTATTCACGATGATTTGCCCGCTATGGATGATGATGACTTCCGGCGGGGCCAGCCGACCTGTCACAAGGTATTCGGTGACGGTACTGCAATACTGGCAGGCGACGCACTTTTAACCCTGGCTTTTGAAATCCTCTCCCGCGAAGTTGAGCCACCCGCCCTGGCGGTCAAGCTCATAGCCCAGCTTGCAATTGACTCGGGAGCTTCCGGTATGATTGGCGGACAAATCGCCGATTTAAAAACAGGACAGGATAACTCTAATAAACAGATTCTCGAATTTATTCACATCAACAAGACCGCAAAGATGTTCCGATGTGCCGCCGTTATGGGAGGGTTGTGCGGCGGGGCATCGCAAAAACAGCTCGATTGTCTCGGCGAGTATGGCCTGAAAATCGGGCTGTGCTTCCAAATCGCAGACGACATCCTCGATGTTACGCAGACCAGCGAGCAACTCGGCAAGACCGCAGGTAAGGATGCACGTGCGCTGAAATGCACTTATCCATCGGTAGTGGGCGTGAAAAAGGCTGTGGAGCTTCAGAAAAAACTCACCGATGAGGCTGTGGCCGTCCTTGAACCTTTCGGCGCCAAGGCCGACAACCTGCGACAGCTTGCCTGCGCCCTGCTCGAAAGAACAAAATAAAACAGAACACAGACAACTTTTGCCCGGGCTTCCCAGAATACAGTAATCAGAACCTTTTTAAATATAAAATCCCTAAGATTTTTCCCTCACGAAGCCCATATCAGTATTGATAACGCCATTTTTATCTCCAATTAAATACTGTCGATTTTTTTGCTGATTTTGTGGTATTTTTGTGTAATCAAAAAATCATACCGATGCCGATACAATGAAAAGATATTGATGTTTGGGGGATATGTATTATGAAGATACACAAGTTTCAAATAGAGCTTATGTGGCTGATGCTCGAGTTTATGTTCCTGGGCGTGCCGCTCGAGAACAAAGACGAAAAGCCGTATCAGCCGTTCGAGAAAGGCGGTTTAGAAAAACAAACCATTTTCTTTGCAAAGGCTCGTCCGCCGCCTTGACGCTGCGGAAATCTCCTTTAACTTTAATAGTCACAGTTATCAATTCAGCAGGCCGTTTCGAAAGGACGGCCTTTTTTATTATCAACTAACTGAGTCAAACTGATTATATGTTACCGGCAAGATACATTCTGCGTTTATCGGCTGGGAATTTTTCGATTGCATACCGCAGCATTGTACGCGGCATCTGCCGGCAATATTTCTTCAAAAATTCCTCTTCTGTCGGAAGACTCCGCTTGCCGATTTCGCGAAGCATCCAGCCGACCGCCTTATGAATCAAATCCTCCCTGTCGTTCAGTAAAATCCGGGACACCTTCAACGAATCCTTAAACTCGTTGTGCTTTATAAAATGAAAGGTGGACATAATTGATATTCTTCTTTCCCACAAAATATTCGAGGCCGCAAGGGTATAGATAGGCTTTTTGTCGGCCTGACGAAGGTACGCCCCAACTATTTGCTCGGCGGAACAATCCACCAGGTCCCAGTTGTTGATGTATCTGGTGTTGCCGAGATACATCTTGTAAATACTTTTTCTTGTTGCCGGGTCTTTGGCCTTTTTGAAAACATCCACAAGCAGAAACAACGCTAACAGCCTTTCCTCGTGGAACTGCGACGCAAGCAGACGTGAAATTTGATATGGTGACAAGCCTCGATGTTCTTTTGCCTCCGCCCGCAACACAGGTACTCGAATACCGAGAAATATGTCACCTTCAGCATACTGGCCCCTGCCGGTTTTGAAAAAACGTTGAGAATGCTCTGCGATTTTCGGGTCGCCAAGCTGCTTTAATTCCTGTTCGATGCAGGTTATTTCATCGTTTTCTCTCATATCCGAGCCTGTCAGGTAATTGTAAAATGCTCTTAAACCGGCCTATATATGAATCATCGCCTTGATAATGCCGTCGCTGTAATCAGCCAGCAAATCGAAGGCAGCCGGGGCCTGTTTAAGATTAAACCTGTGTGTAACCATAAAGGCGGCTTCAATTTGTCCGCTTTTGAGCAGGTCAATTGCAGCCTGTACGCAATGATTCTGTCTGCGGACATAAGTAATCGTCAGTTCTTTTCGCCTGAATTTGTCTGTATTGAAAGATATGCTCTCCTCTCGCGGGATTCCGACTATCGCCAGCAGGCCGCCCGGCTTGAGAATATCGATGGCCTGG
>CAZYWY010000224.1:0-4213 GCA_964651605.1 uncultured Pirellulales bacterium
CGATGGGGTGAGTTAAATTCCTTATTGAAAGATAATCCCGAACTTGAACGGGCCAGTTATCAGATGAAGCATTTGACAAATTCTGAGTTTGCAAAATATAGACGTCCACTGGGATTTTTTGATAAATATATCCAGGTTGGGATGTCTTACGATGAAGTGCTGTTTCTGATGGGTTCGCCGGATTATTCGGGCATTGATAATGTGCGTTGGGGTTATGAGACAAGTCCCGTTGGTGGATTTTGGATTGTTTTTGAAAATGGAAACGTGGTCGCTAAAAGTTTTTCCTTTGATTCTGATTCGGATTCGCCATAAAAAGGAAGAAATACTTTGGTTAACTTTCACACTTTTTCAAAATGTAAGGAAGTGTGGAAGCCGACTAAATTCGGTCTTGTTTGAAATATGCAGCGTCGTTGTTGAACATAAATTGCAATATAAGAGGGGCGTACCAAATGTTTCAACTGCGTTTTGTTTTTGCCATATTTTGTCTGACTGCAATTTTACTTGCTGCAACATTTCTTCGTGATGCCAACAACCGTGTTTTCAATGAGCTTATCAGATACCGGCAGGAGCTTGGCCAGTTAAAACAGCAGCTCGGTGCCAAGCAGCTTCGGCTCGAAGCTATGATAACTCCGGCAGCGGTACTGAAGCATCTTAACGACCTGAATAACGAAAAAACCATCGTCAAAAAAACCGACAAGAAGAACACGAAAAAGACCGTCAAAAAGAACGATAAAAGAAATTGAGCCGTATCCACGTTACCATTTTTTTTCTGTTGCTTGTTATAGCGGCATTTCTCGCTCTGATATGGCGGTGTTTCTATCTGCAGTATTACAGAGGCTCCTATTATAACGACATTTCCATAGAACAGCAGAAGGCCTTTGTTAATTGGCAGCCCCAGCGAGGCCCTATTCTTGATGACCGAGGCAGGGTATTGGCGGCAAGCAACAGGCTCGAAACAATCTTCGCCGACCCAAATATAATTTCGGATGTCAAAGAAACTTCATCACAGCTTGCAGAAGTCTTGAATATCGGTGCTCATGAAATATGCAAAATTATCGTTGAGAGTAAAAATCCCCGTTATGTTAAAATAATGTCTGATGCCACGCCGATGCAATGCGATGCAGCCAGAAAAATTCACGGCATAAATGTTACTTCCGAATGGCAAAGACAATATCCGATGGGAAATCTTGTGGCCAACTTGGTTGGTTTTACAGGCAAGGAAAACAAGGGATTGGAGGGCCTTGAGCTGCAGTATGACAGCCAGCTTTGTGGTACTTCGGTTCAGAATACTTTTCTTGTTGATGTTCGTCGCAGACCCATTCGCCTGCAGGAACAGAATGGCATCCTCGCAGACGGGGTTGGGCTCATCCTGACTATTGATGCAACCATTCAGCAGTTCGTACGCGATGAATTGTTCAAGCAGTATAAGGACTTTGAAGCCGAGTCTGCCGTAGCTGTTGTAGCCGAGCCGAAGACCGGGGCTATTCTGGCGATGGTTTCGCTGCCTGATTTTGACCCGGCGAATCTTTCCAGCCAGGACCCGAATAATTTCAGGACGAGAGTCATAACAGACAGGTATGAACCGGGCAGTATTATAAAACCGTTTGTTGCCGCCGTTGCCGTTGATACCGGCGTTGTTAATAGAACGGAAAAAATCTTCTGTGAGAACGGCCACTATTCCGGCAGGGGGTTTGGAAGCATCAGTGAATATCGTAACGGTTTCGGCAACCTGACGGTGCGGGAAATTCTGATAAAATCCAGCAATATAGGAATGGCTAAAGTCGGGCAAAGACTCGGCAAAGAAAAACTTCACGACGGGCTGGTACTTTTCGGTTTCGGTTCTCCCACAGGAATCGAGATGCCCGGAGAGGTTAACGGGCTTTTATGGCCTGCCAGGGAGTGGACAGGCTACAGTGTTACGAGAATTCCGTTCGGGCAGGAAATCTGTGTTACCGCAATGCAGCTTGTGCGTGCCTTCTGCTGTCTTGCCAATGGCGGCAGAATCGTTAATCCTTATATAGTCAAGGCTGTTGTGGATAATAACGGCCAAATCGTTCAATCCAAACACCAGGCGCCTCCTGTCGATTATATCGTAAAACGCGAAGTGGCTGACTGGATTGTCAAGGATTGTCTTACTGCCGTTATTAATGAAGGTACCGGCACAAGAGCAAAACTCAAGGACTGGCAGGTATTTGGCAAGACAGGCACTGCCAATATAGCAAAAAGCGACGGCAGAGGCTATTCCGAGGATGATTATATTGCTTCTTTTATGTGTGGAGCACCCGTTGAAGACCCGCGAATTGTAGTGCTGGTTTCTATTCGCAAGCCGAATAAAAAACTCGGCAAGGGTTACACAGGTGGTACAGTTGCTGCTCCGGTCGGCGCCGGTATAGTCCAAAAAACCCTAACCTACCTCGAAGACAGACAATCTATAACAGCTCATAACTCATCATCTCAAACCGATGGAGCTGAGATTCGCTGATTCGGTTTTTGTCAGGGAATATCTGAAAAAGCCGGCGAAAAGTTAGTCGGGATATCAACTTTTGCTGTTTAATACAAATCCGGCGATTGATTTACCAAAGACGAACATATATAATCTTATACCTTGAGTCCGTAGTTTTAGGTCTTTTGTTTTATTAGAGGTTATTGTAAGGTGGCTAAAAATAAAGAAAAAACGGTCGGTATGACGATTACCGAAAAGATTTTAGCAAAGGCAGCAGGCTGTACAAAAGTTTCAGCAGGGCAGCTTGTGGATGCTGCTATTGATATTGTGATGTGTCACGATGTAACAACGCCGCCGGCTATTTCGATGCTCGAAAAGAGAGGCATTGATACGGTTTTTGACCGCGAAAAAATTATCGTTACGCCCGACCATTTCCAGCCTGCCAAGGATATAAAAAGCGCTGAGCTTCACAAAAGACTCGATGGCTGGGCAAAAAAACACGAGCTAAAATATTACTACAAGCTCGGCAGGGCGGGGGTCTGCCACGCTCTGCTGCCTGAGCAGGGTCATATCCGGCCGGGCGAAGTAATCGTAGGCGGCGATTCACACACCTGCACTTACGGCGCTTATGCTGCGTTCAGTACCGGCATCGGCTCGACAGACCTTGCGGCAGCTATCGCAACCGGCAGACTTTGGTTTAAGGTGCCGGCTTCGATGAAGTTTGTGCTTAACGGCTCACTGCCTCAGGGTGTTTTCAGCAAAGACGTCATTATATCGGTGATTACGAGAATCGGCGTCGATGGAGCTTTATACAGGGCGATGGAATTTACAGGCCCGGCCATTTCTGAGATGTCGATGGAGGCTCGAATGACCATAACCAATATGGCCATAGAAGCCGGCGCAAAGAACGGCATAATCGGATTTGACGATATAACCAAGGATTATCTCGATGTGCATCTTAAGGATAAGAAAGATTATATCGTCTATAAGTCAGATGAAGATGCCGAATATATTGCAGTTGAGCAGTTCGATTGTTCGACGATGCAGCCTATGATTGCTTTGCCGCATCTGCCCAGCGGCGGGGTTGCAATTAAAGACTGTGCCGGTGAAAAAATGGACCAGGCATACATCGGCAGTTGTACAAATGGAAGAATCGAAGACTTACGAATCGCAGCAAAAATTCTCGAAGGCAGGCAGACTGTAATCCGCACGTTAATAGTGCCGGCAACGCCGGCCATCTGGAAGCAGGCCAAGGACGAGGGTCTGTTCGATGTATTTTATGATGCAGGCTGTGTGATTTCAGCACCGACATGCGGGGCGTGTCTGGGTGGATTTATGGGCGTCCTGGCTGAAGGCGAAATGTGCGTCAGCACAACAAACAGGAATTTCGTCGGAAGAATGGGGCATCCCAAGAGTCTGGTATATCTGGCAAGCCCGGCTACGGCAGCGGCAAGTGCAATAGAGGGCAGGTTGGCCGACCCGAGGAAATATCTTTAGAATTTTCAATTTACAAATTTAAATATAATATTTACAATCAACCTGTATATGGGCGGTTAGCTCAGTTGGCTAGAGCGCGTGCTCGACACGCACGAGGTCACAAGTTCAAGTCTTGTACCGCCCATTGAGACGTAGCCACAACCGAACATTGTGAAAGCGTTGACCGGGACGAGTATCGTCCAGTGAAGGCCCAAGAGAGAGGGGGTCATAGGCTGCAAGCCCCCTTGACCGGACAGGCGGGAAAACCCCCCGGGAGCGGGTCCCTCAAATCGC
>CAZYWY010000225.1:0-4207 GCA_964651605.1 uncultured Pirellulales bacterium
CCTAAGGAGACAATAATTCTTGTTGATAGTTATGACGTGACATCACAATATTTTATAAACAAACCCGGTAAATATTATTTTCAATTCATGGGTTGGCAGGGACGTGACAAACAAACCTCCAATACGGTGGAACTGGAAGTAAAACAAGGCGAATTATCGGCACAGGATAGTATTTACGAGCGAATTATTAAAATTATGCCTGAAGGCTGGAAGGCTACAAGAAGATTAGTTGATTTGGGATTATCGATTGAAAAAGAATCTGATAAACCTGTTTTTGTTAGTCTTATAGGTGAACGCAAGAGCAAACAAATAGACGTGGGAATAATCCTTGTCATTTCCAAAAATGACAATTTTTTATCATCTCCGATTGTCAGTCAAAGTGAGCTATGGGGAAAGTGCAAATGGGGTTATGTATATGGCGTGGGCCAAAATGCAGATACCATCTGGCCTAATTATCGTTCACAGTTGATTAAGGCTCTTGGAATCAGGGAGAATCAACCTTCGTCAACAAAATGAATTGTAAGCACATTTTGTGAGCATTAGCATTATTTATTAAAAACAATATTTTTCTCGACACATCCGGTTGATATTGCGCAAATTATATTCAGACGAAGATTGATTCAATCGAAAGTTCCGGTAACCGGTTTTGGTCTTAAATGGATAAAAATCAAGAGCAAGCGATAGTAGAAGGTTTGCAGCGTGGCGAAATCCAGGCATGGCAGCAGCTTTACGAGGCATATTGTGAGCCGATTTGGAAAAGCATCGCTCGATTAGTCGGGAGTGACCGTTCGGCTGTTGCGGATATAGTGCAGGAGACATTTTTAGAAGCGGCTCGCTCTGCCCGAAAATTTAATCCCGCTCGCGGCTGTCTTTGGGTATGGCTCTGGACAATCACAAGGCGGCAGGTCGCTCTGTATTATCGCAGACAAAAGCCTGTACAACTATTGAACCGGGCCCAAAATTGGTGGCAGTCTCTTGATGGTGAAAAGCTCGATTGGCTCGATGCAAAAGCGGAGATTCCGCAGGACATCCTCCAGTCGCAGGAGTTAGCATCGCTGGTCAGATATGTCTTGAGCCAATTACCTCCTGAGAGCCAGATGCTACTGCTGGCAAAATACGTAGATGATGAGCCGGGCAAATCAATCGCAAGCAGGCTGAATTGCTCAGATGAGGCTGTTCGCTCGAAATTAGCCCGCGTGAGAAAGGCCTTTCGCAAGGCGTTTAACAAGGTTGTTCGTAAAACATTGGATTAGCGTGAGGTGTTGCTATGAATTTTGAAGATAATGAACAAAATAAACGATTGTCGCAGTTGTTTTCTTCTGTTGATAAAAATTCTATTAGTCCGGACAAAAAATATTTAGAGCAATTGCGGGAAAAATCAACAGCAGAATTCATAGTATCATCCGCCGACAAAGCAAAAAATCCACAAACAAAAACACTTATTCCAATATGGACAATTATAATGAGAAGTAAAATAACTAAATTCGCCGCCGTAGCGGTGATAATTTTAACGGCAATTTTTTCAATCAGTCTTTTCGATAAAACACTTCCTGTAGCATATTCAGTTGAGCAAACTATCGAGGCTATCAGGAAAATCGATACTGTTTATATGGCAGGAGAATTTTACAAACAAGGTCAATTCGAATGCTGGATGCAGTTTGACGATAAACCGGATTTGCCAACACATGTCTGGCTGGGCAAAACAGGACATAATCTCTGCAAAATATGCTCTCCCGATGGAGTCTTTGGTCTGAATAAGCGTACCAATCGTGTTCATTTTGCCACACGCGATGAAAGAGGGATGAGCTGGATACCAAAATTTATAAGTCTCTTTGAAACTGCGACACAAAGCTCCGATTCCAATAGTAACATCGATATTTATAATGAAAACGATCCGAAGACAGAAAAGAGTATAATCATCATCAAAATTACAACACCGAAACGTGAACAAAGATTTTTAATTGATTCCCGGACTAAATTACCGATAAAATTTGAGACCATACGTGACGATAATCCTGCTGAGATGATGCAAAAAACTCTTGCCATTAAGAATCTGTCGCAGATTACATACAATCAGCAGCCACCTGAGGGTATATTTAACCTGCCTGCCGATGCTGTGACCGTCAAAGAAGAGGTCGATTGCATAGTAGATCCAGATTCCGGCTTAATCTCCGATGGTATGACAACGCGAGAGGCTTGTCTGGAAATTGTCAAAAAGACCGGACAGGCGATTATGAAAGTGGATATTAAAACCATGTGTTCACTTGATCTGTTTTTCCGTACATATCCTCTTTTTTTGTGGGAGCAAATTAAACAGATGAAAGATGCCGGTCAGTGGGTCAATGAATTTAATATTACAGGCGAACCTTATCAGGAAAATGGACTTTGGTATGTACCATTCGAAATAAAAACCGCAAATGGACAGAGCGAAAAACAAAACGTGATGATCAAGTTTTACAATATGGAAGGAAAAACATATTGCTTTATTATCGGCTCTAAAGAAAAAGGAGTTGTTGATTAGGGAAAAGATTTGATCGATTTTCACAGGCCGGGCTGATTTGGCTCGGTTTTTATTTGCAAGAGTAAGCCCGCTTGTTGGGATAAATACTAATCCCCCGTGTATCCGCAGACGCCGGTGCGCGGCGAATTGACGACAGGCAAAAGCATCTCTTCGCCGCATTTGTGCCTGGATGCACAGTCGTTGCAAAGCAATCCTTTGTCAGAATATATACATTCTGGGCAAATCTTTGTAGCTGGTTTTCCGCACGAATAACATTGATATGCAGGCGGCTCGTTTCTGGCAAGAAGTTTAACAGACTTGCTCTTAATGTCACTGGGATATTGTGAAATAACCTTCAACACAAGATGCGTTGTTGAGCCGAAATCATATTCATGCTCGAACTTCATTCCGGGCTCAATCACCTCAAACAAACGAACATCCATACCCTGCTCATCATATTCATCCATCGGAGCTATAGAATATCTTTTGCCGTCAATAGTAAATGCGCTCATGTGACCGCAGCATTCCAGCCAGATATCTCTGAGAAATCTATCCAACAGATCGAGGGTGGCACCTACAGGTATTTCTATATTTATCCAATAATCCGGGGCATATTTACCCTGAACCAGTATATGGAAGACATCTTTTTTATTTTTAGTTTTAGTCAATTTGTTTTGGTCTTGATTGTCTTTTTCTTTCCCGCATACTTCTACATGGCTGGTCATTTTTATTTTACTAAAAATACCATTGCAGTTTTGACATTTGCCTTCTGTTGTTTTTGCCATTTTTCTACCCTTCCTGATACATTTATAACTTGATGTCAGTGAACCAAAAATGCCCGTTGCTTTTTGGTTACTATATGTTAAATCAAAAAGAAAAATAGCACAATAGTCAAAAAACCGTATTTTTTCTGAATGATTTCATTTAACTGTCGAGCGTTCGGACAAATTTGGCGAAATCCCGGCCTCGCTGTTCGTAGTTTTCGAACATATCATAGCTGGCGCAGGCGGGACTTAATAAAACTACATCACCGGGTTCGGAAAGTTTGTTTGCCAGTGAGACTGCATCGGCGAGAGAATAAGTAAATTCCACTTTTGTCCATCGTCCATCGTCCATCATCCATCGTTTATCCCCTCGCTGACGCTCGGGGTTCTGTCCTCTGTCCTCTGTATTCCGTATCGCTTCTGCGATTTTGGGGGCGGTTTGGCCGATAAGAATCACGGCTTTGGCTTTTTCGACAATTTTTTCAGCGAATTTGTCGAAGGGCAGATATTTGTCGTAACCGCCCGCGATAAGAATAAGCGGCTGGTCAAAGGCCTCGAGTGCCGTAATTGCACTTTGCGGCGTGGTGGCTTTAGAATCATTGTACCAGCGGACACCATTTATTTCTTCGATGAGTTCGAGGCGATGAGGCAGAGCTTTGAAACTGGGCAGAGATTTTTTGATACTTTCATCGCTGACGCCGAAATGTCGGACAATGGTCAACGCCGCTGCAAGATTTGAGAGGTTCGCTCTGCCGGGCAGGTTGTAACAGCTTCGTATATCTTCAGTGACATCGTCGGCTGAAAATTTTATGCAGATTCGTCCTATATCATTTTTATATTTCTCGAACCACGCAGCGGCAATTTTATCCTCGGCGTTGAAGATGGAAACAGCAGGATTTTTCACATCCAATTTTTGGTTTCTGAATATGTGTTCTTTCGCATC
>CAZYWY010000226.1:0-4205 GCA_964651605.1 uncultured Pirellulales bacterium
TTCGATAATGCGTTGGCTTGAAAATCCTGCCAGTCTGAATCCTTCATAAGGATATGTATCTGAGCAACATGATTGCTTTTGAATAAAGAGCTGCCTGCCGATTCTATGGCTGTAGTCTTTTCGCGACTGGCTGCAAAAAGAGCAGAAAAAAGCACAAACACCATCAGAAAAGCTGTAAAAATATCTTTTCTTGGCTTTCCCATAGACCTTTTTCTCACATTTGTATAATAAAGAAACTTTTAATTATGATGGCGTTTAAAGCTGTTTTTCCAGCCGTTATAACACTATTCTAACAACCAATAAGACGAAAAAACCGCTTTTTTTATTGCAATTATCTCAATTTTTGAAAGTGTTGCTTTTGGAATCAAAAGGCTGTTTAATACCTATAACATATAACTACCGTAGGAATTTATACTTCTGAAGCTGCTTTTATTGCATCCGTCAGGGTGATTTTCCCTTCATAAAGACTTCTGCCGATTATCGCTGCTGCCGCACCTATTTGAACCAGCTTTTTAATATCCTGGATACTCGTAACGCCGCCTGAAGCGACAATCGGCACATCAACAGATTCGATGAGAGATTTGGTTCTCTCGAGGTTGGGTCCAGCGAGCATACCATCCCTGGTAATATCCGTGTATATGATGGCAGCGATAGGAAGCTTTGCTGCTTTTTTTACAAAATCGAGTAAAGGCTCGGTGCTGTTTTGCAGCCAGCCCTGTGTAGCGATATTCGAGCCGCGAGCATCCAGCCCTAAAACAATTCTTGCAGGAAACTTCTCCGCCAATTTGCCGAACCAGGCGAAATCGCTTACAGCCTTTGTGCCGATTATAGCTCTTTCAACGCCTGCATCGAGTAATTGCTTCACCGAGTCCTCGTCGCGCAGGCCGCCGCCAACTTCCACTTTTAACTGCCCCAGTTTGGCGATCGCTGATATCGTTTTTGTGTTGACTGGTTTTCCCGATTTTGCTCCTTCGAGGTCAACGATGTGCAGCCATTGCGCACCATCGGCGATAAAACTCTCAGCCTGTTTTACAGGATTGCTTTCATAATTGATTTTCTGGTCATATTGACCCTGAATCAATCGTACGCACTGCCCTTCTATAAGGTCAATAGCCGGTATTATATACATCTGTTTTTCTATCCGGTTGTATTCTTGAATATTTCAGAAAGAATATTATTTTTTCAGGATACCTTCAACCTTAATCAGTTATAAATACGGATAATTTTATAAATTGCTAACGATTCCACCGAACATTACATTACATTTCCGAATATTAAGTGTATTATAGCCTATTGAAAGGATATGGATTAACTCAGCGAAAATAAAGATGCCACAGAAAAATAAAGACATACTAACAATCTACTGCAACTGCACTTATTATGATTTTATCCCCGAAAACACCCGAAAATCGGTACTTAGGGCGTTGAACGATGCCGGCGTAAGATTTGAGGCTGCGTCGGACTTGTGTTTGTTGGCTGCCAGGAAAGACCCAATACTGCAAAAATGGGCTAAAACAGATAAAATCAGAATTGTTGCCTGTTTCCCCCGTGCGGTGAGGTGGTTGTTCAAAGCCGATAATGCACCGTTGCCGTCGGATTCGGTGGAATTTTTTAATATGAGGAACACCCCGCCGGGAGACATCGTTGCCGGTCTTGGTTGTCTGCAGAGATGCGAAAAGGAATACGTAGAACCGGTTTTTAATAAGGACAGCGACTGGGTGCCGTGGTTTCCGGTAATTGATTATGACCGGTGCAGAAACTGCAAACAGTGTATGAATTTTTGTCTGTTTGGTGTTTATGGCCTTTCTAAAGATGGCAAAGTGGAGGTTCAGAAACCCTCATCCTGTAAGACAAACTGTCCTGCCTGTGCCAGAGTATGTCCCTTTACAGCCATAATATTCCCCAAATATAGTGATTCTCCTATAAATGGCGACGAAGTTAAAGAACACGTAAATGCCGAAAACAAAAAATCTGCATTGTCCGAGGCATTGCAGGGCAATGTTTATAATGCAATCAGGCGGCGCAGCAGGGAATCAACCCAGCCGGGCGAATCAGAGGGGAGCAGGAAAAGATTCTCAGTCAACTCCGAAGAAAAAACAGACACAGTCGCTCCGGTTTCTCTGGATAAGCTGCAAAAGGAGTTGAAAATTCCTGATGATGTACTATCTTCCTTGTCTGCTGCTGAGTTCTTGAAAATTCGGGCGCAATCCCAAAAAGTTCATCCCGAAAAAACCGACAATATCAAGAAAGAACATCAGTGATTGAAAAAAAACTCAAACCGGTCATAGTGCTTGTTGCAGACAGAACCCTCAGCGGCAGTTTTAAGGTGTTGTTTGAAGGTATCTTTGCCACTATGCAGACAACACAGGTACCGGAGTTTTTTATGCGACGTTTTTTGTCTCCGGCAGTTAAAACTGATGTTCACGGGCGGGCCTTTGTCGCACCTCTTGGTGTAAGACGAATAGAATCAGCCCTGTTAAAATATACATCGCTTAAAAAAGATGACGTAGTATGTACCACGCCTGAAAAATTGCCGGAACTCTTGGGGCCGTGGGTTAAAATTGTGGGTTTTAGCTCCGGCGACCCGCTTGGTATGGGGATGAGCAATACCACTACTACAAATTTCTGGTCCGGCGAGCTTTATACCAGTTACTGGACAAGACATACGCTCGAACAGCTTTCGGCTGAAAAAGCTAAATACGGATTTAAAATTATCGTCGGCGGAGCCGGCGCCTGGCAGTGGGCCGCTCACAGCGACAAAAGACCGAAAGCAGAAATAGATATTGTATTCAATGGTTATTTTGAATCAGATGGGCCGGAGTTGTTCAGCGATATATTAGAAGGAAGAAAATATTACCTTACAACTCAAACTGATATTGGCGCCGAACGAATACAGCCAATCGCAGGAGCTTCCACCCTCGGTGTTGTGGAATTGTCGCGTGGCTGCGGCCGGGGATGCAGATTCTGCACAATGGCAAATAAACAGATGAAACATCTGCCGGCTGATATTATTCTGGCGGATTTGGAAACAAACGTAGCCGCCGGCATCAGGTCGGTCGTCAGCGGCAGCGAGGACTTCTTCAGATATGGCTCGGAAAATACAAAACCGGACTTTGACAAACTCTACGATTTGCTGATAAAAATGAAACAAATCAGGGGTTTGACGTTTATGCAATTAGACCACGCCAATATAACATCCGTGCTGCAATTAACAGATGAGCAGTTGCGGGAGATTCGCCGGCTTTTAAGATGGGAACAGCCAACGAATTATCTTTGGCTGAATATGGGTATAGAAAGTGCCAACGGAAAGCTCGTAGCCAGGCACAGCCCGGGCAAAATCGCACCTTTCGACGCCGAAAACTGGGGACAAATGGTAAGGGACGTCACAGACAAAATGCTCAGGAACAGCTTCTTCCCTGTGTTCAGCGTTATCCTCGGTTTGCCCGGCGAAAGCGATTCAGATATAATAGATACGATTATTCTGGTAAAAGACCTGGCTAATAAAGGTGCGGTTGTTTTTCCAATATTTTATGAGCCGGTCTCCGCTGAAGAAATCAAAGCTGGAACAAGATTTACTCTGGAGAAGATGAAAGCCGGACATTTGGAACTTTATAGAACCTGTTACGAGAATAATTTCAAGGCAGTACCGAGACTTTTTTGGGACAACCAGCGTGCAGGCGGTGTTTCTTTGTTTAAGCGCACGGCAATGCAGGTGCTTGGCCGAGGTGAAATAATGACCTGGAGACGAACTTTCCGGAAACTTGGTAAAAAGTACTCACAACCGGTGCCGATGCCCGCTGAGGAGGACAAGGTGTATGTCTGATATTACAGTAACCCCGCAAAAATCTTTCAGAAATCCGCAGGACAACATCCCGCAAAGCAAACAGATGCGAGAACGCATCCTGCAGATTATTCGTGAGTATGTAGGAAAAGAACGACCCGCCGGCCCATTATCCGTAGAAGAACTGAAAGCCCACACAAATGCAATCCTGAAAATTGCTGATGTCGATGAGAAATATTCCAAGTTTATTTCTGGATTGATTAACAACGAAGTTTGGCGTGAAACTGTCGCAGTTATTCCCTACGATAAACGTCTATTTTTAATGGCCAAGTGTCTGCGAAGCGATGAACAATGCCCGGCAGATTTCGATGAAATTGGTCTGCTTTGCCGGGGTTGCGGGAGCTGTGTCATTGACGAACTTAAA
>CAZYWY010000227.1:0-4200 GCA_964651605.1 uncultured Pirellulales bacterium
TCTTAAAATGTTTCTTTGCCATTTGCAGGAGAGTCAGTGACATTTTATAGTCGCCGCCGGAGCGGGCGATTTTATAAAGCGAAGGGACGGTCTCGACGTTATGAGCAAAGACAAACGGCAGGGCGTCCCGCAGTATTTCCAGTGCCTGCTGCTGAACGTTGCGAAAGTCCGGCACGAGTATTTCAAATCTCACATCGGGAGAGCGCCTGCGTACTTCGTTGATGCAGTTGCGAAAATGTCCCGCACCACCATCGGGCAGGTCATCGCGATTGACGCTCGTGATGACTAAATATTTCAACCGCAGTTTTTCTGTCATTTCCGCAAGGCGAGATGGTTCAGTCTCATCTGGCGGGGCGGGTCTGCCCGTGCCGACCGAGCAGAATTTGCAGTTTCGCGTACAGATGTTGCCCAGAATCAGTACGGTTGCTGTGCCTCTGCTCCAGCACAGGCCGCGATTGGGGCAGTTCGCACTGCAGCAGATTGTATTTATGCCGAGCGAATTTATTATTTCAGCGGTCTGCCTGAAGGGAGCGCCGGCAGGCAGGGTTCTGCGAAGCCAGTCCGGCAGCTTCCGGCTTTTTTTGCCTTGTTCGGCTGGCGCCTTTTGATTCACGAGAAATGCCTCTGCAATAATTGAGTTAGCTGCTCTTTTACCTGGCTCATCGGATGTTTTTGACCTGTTTCACGAAAAACAGAGGTCATTTGGACATCGTCCAGCCCGCAAGGTCTGATATAATCGAAAATCTCAAGGTCGTTCTGGATGTTGATTGCCATACCGTGGCTGGTGATGAACTTCGAGACCCGCACGCCGACCGAGGCGATTTTCCGCTCGCCGACCCACAGGCCGGGCAGACCTTTGCACCTGCTGCTTTCTACCCCAAGCTGACTTAGCAATTCCGCCCCGATTGCTTCTATTTTACGGATGTATTCATTTATTCCGATGCCCAGCCTGTGCAGGTCGATGAGCGGGTAGAAAACAAGCTGGCCTGGGTTGTGAGCCGTTGTCCCGCCGCCCCTGCGGGTTTCTACTACGTCTATGTGTTTGCGCAGCAGCGAATCTTTACTAACAAGCAATTTGTTATAACTTTGCCTGGCTCCTAAAGTTATTACAGGCCTGTGTTCTAAAATTAATATAGTATCAGGAATCTGGTTTTGTTTTCTTTTTTCAACCAGTTCCTGCTGCAGTTGAAGGATGTCGCAATATCGCCCTATTTCACAATCGAGAATTTTCAAAGACAGGGCATTTTGCTGATTTTCGGTCTTGTTACATAAGGTATTCACGGGGCTTATTATAGCGAGAATTTGCTTTTTTGCGCATAAAAAAAGACTAACAACCGCCGACGGTCGTCAGTCTCGCTTTTTCATTGCCCCGAGCTCCCGGATAGCCACAGAATCTATATTATTACGATTATTACGATAAGCCGGCCAAAGGTATCAATCAAAGGCGATTCCTATGCCGATTTCTGCTTTTTCGAGCAGTTTTTGCCTGTCAACTCTTACGACTTTACCGCTTTTTATGCGTGCAAACTGGCCTTTTTCCTTTGCTAAGGCCTCTGTACGAGGGAAATTCAACTCAACGATACTGCCCTGCTGGACAGGAGTTGTTAATGGCAGAGTAATAAAAACGCCGGTTTTGCTTATATTACAGCTTCGGCCATTGAAAAATCTACTAACCTGTGGCATCCAGACACTTACAGGCCAGGAAACTTCGTTCCGGCTGTCAGTACGTTGCTCTGTGGTCATCGTCTGCATAATTTTCTCCTTAAAACGGTCCATCTATGCTTAACATATATCGAGTCTTATCGGCAGCGTTAATATGGATAGATTAGATTATTTAGGCAAATATTTATGAATTTGTTTGATTATTTTTTATGCACTAAAATCCCATATTGTTACGAACATTTTTATCGGAGCCGAAAAAAAATTTCTTTGTACCTGTCAGATTTAAAAAGGCGATTTCCGCTTTCGCGGCGACACTCAACCGGACAGAAATATTCAAAAAAGGGCTGATAATATCCTTTTTTTCTTAACAATATCTTTTTTTACTCTTGACAAAAAATCTCAAAAACAGTTAAATTAGGTCAAAAAGGTAACATGGCAGAGGGTTACTGCAAATGGATTTGGTTAAAGAAAAGGATTGGATAAAATGAAGGACTTATTTACCACCGGTGAAGCAGCGGACATTTGCAAAGTTAGCCAGCAGACTATTATTCGTTGCTTTGATTCCGGTCGGCTGGACGGATTTCGCGTCCCAGGTTCGAAATTTCGCAGGATTCCTCGCCAAAGTTTAGTCAAATTTATGAAGGACAATAGAATCCCTTTGGGTGCTATTGAGTCCGGCAAAAGAAAAGTCCTGATAGTCGATGACGACACCGAAATAGTCGAGCTGATAGTCAATATTCTCGAAAAAGACGGCAGATTCGAGACAAAAACCGCATCGAGCGGCTATGAAGCTGGAATAGTTACTCAGCAATTCAGGCCTGAAATCATCCTGCTGGATTATATGCTGCCGGATGTTAACGGAAATATCGTCTGCCAGACCATAAAAAAGAATCCCGAATTTGAAAACATCAAGATTATTATCGTCAGCGGTGTCGTGAAACAGGACGAAATTGCCCAGTTGCTTAAATCCGGTGCGGAAGACTTTATTAAAAAGCCGTTCGATGTTGATGAACTGACTGCCAAAATCACTGCTGTACTGCAGATGTAATATGCCTGAGAAGGGAGCGAATGTTTCAGTTTCCGCACAACAGACGGCGATTGCTTTTGCCGGTCTTGAGTCACTTTCAAGCTCTGCTGCCGTAGCGGCACAATTATTGCATAGACTTTCTCAGGAGCATTTCCAGCCTTCAAGTGTTATAAATCTTATAGAAGCTGACCCTGCCCTTGCCTGCCTGGCGATGTCGATGCTCGCTCGTAGCGGGGTGACTATACCCGACGGCAGATTTTCATTAGGCAATGCTCTTGACAAGCTGCCCGCAGAAGAAGTTCGTAATGCGTTTTTATCCATAAAAACTGCTTCGTCTGCCGAGCAGGGGGATAAAACCGACAATCAAAATCGTACCGGCCTGCTGCTGCACAGTCTTGCAGTGGCGTATTGCTCCAAAGCAATCGCCGAGAAGGCCTCGCCCCGGATGGACCCGCAGTTAGCCTATTACGCCGGCCTGCTGCACGACATCGGAAAATTCGCAACCGAAGAAGTAATGCCCAAAAGTTTTGAAATTCTCAGCAGACAGGCTCAGTCGCAGCAGCAAAGTTTCTTATCCGTCGAGCAGGCAAACCTCGGTTTAGACCACACAATCATCGGCAAACATCTCAGCCAGAAATGGCTTTTGCCGAACCTGGTAACATTAGCTATCTGGCTGCACCATTGCCAAACTCTGGTTATTTCACGTGAACTGCCCGAGGCTCGAATAGCAGTTTTAGTCCAGTTGGCTGATTCGCTTGCCCGGCAGCTAAACATCGGCTGGTCCGGCAGTTGTGACAATCCACCGCAGAGCCGGCCGCTCGCAGAAGCACTATCAATCGGAGACGGGCAGCTCCAGATGATTAAACAAAATCTCCTCACAGCCGTATCAGAAAAAGCAAAGGCTCTTGCTCTTGATATGCCAAAATCACAGCAGCGGTATTGTGGGGCGCTGCATAATATGGCGACAAATTTTGTCCGCAAAAGCACCGCTGCCTCCGAAGAGCTTCGCAGTTGTCGCAGTGCATCCAGTCACCTGGAGTTCGTAAAGAATTTCCTGCTGAAAATCAATTCGGCGATGCCGGCTATAAATATTGCAGAAACTTTGGCGGTGCTTTGGCAGAAGTTTTATCAGACTGGCAAGGTCTGCCTGTATCTGGCGCCTTCAACCGGCATACAGAACATTGATGCTGTGGTCGTTCAGAACCTCTCACAAAGCACAATCTTATGCCTTGCTGTCCCTGCTGAACAAGCGGTTATACCTAAAGATATAGCAGGAAATTTCGCAATTTTGAACGCATACGAAAATATAGACTGGCTTTTCGAGCAGCTCGATATTAACTTTGACGCCGGCCAGACCAGATTAGTGCCTTTGCTTTGTGCCGGCAGGTCGGTTGGGGCGATTGCCTTCGAGCTTCATTACCCCTGCGATACCGAATCTTACTTGGAAAGTTTCAGGACATCGGCCTCGATTGCCGGGATACCGCCGTTTAGCGGGTTCTGGAGCAAGCTGA
>CAZYWY010000228.1:0-4197 GCA_964651605.1 uncultured Pirellulales bacterium
GATGATGGCGATTTTATCAGTGACAAACCAGCCTGTGTCTTTTTGTATCTGGGTCTCTTTGAGTTTCTTCTCAGCCGGTATCATCTCTATCTGAAACGCACCCGAACTGCAACCAGCCAGTGTTATTAACATTGCCAATAACCACAAATGCAACCAAATCTGTTTCTTAGCCATAATATATTCTCCTAAAAGTTATATTATATCCAATTACGGGGGAAAATAAACCCCCTGCAGTGCAGGGTAATTTATACCTCTTTTATACCATTGTATTTTACTCGAAATCCCGCAGAAATAAATAATTTTTTATATATATTGCGAAGTGGCCGCACCGAAAATATTGTCATTGAAAAGGGATTGTATCTATTGCAGTTCATGCCAAACGTAAGCTCCGGGATCCAAAGGCAATCTGTACTCTCCATACCGATTAAAATCCGATTGAGGAATTGCCATATCCTCATTTCCTATTTCAAATCCCCAATGTCCAAAAGGGCCTCCCCATGTGAGCCTGACCTTTGGATTTTCATTTTCATCTAAATCAAGGTTCACGTAAGATGGATTAAGTACTTTCAAAGATTTGGGCCAATTAATTGAGTCAGGCCAATTATTCTTAAGGTTATTTTGATAAGATAATAAGTTGATTGTATTACCGTTGCAATCTTCTTTTCTAAGCGTTTTTAGCCAAGCCCGAATATCTTTAATGTCAGCGTCCTTTCTCATCCTATCTCGAAAGCCATAAGTGAACGGTTTGTAACCAGGCTTCCATAGGTAAGAACTATAAGGCGTAAAGAACGATATAATAAATGAAGTGAAAAGAAAGATAGAAATAACCACTTGTAAAATATTTATTATCTTTTTCCTCTTTGTAGATTTTTTCCAAAAGTAAATTAGTTGTACTACTGCAAAGAAAGGAAACACAATAATAAAAGGTATCACTACCAGAAATACAAAAAATGCATCTAAAAAAAATAAATGAGTTTCGAATCTGCCATTCAAATATTCAATGCCACCTAAAGGGACAGAAACAATAACTAAAGCAAGACCCACAGAAAAAAACAAATCTAACAAGTTCCAATCGCTGGTAATCTTTTTATTTTCCATTGATTTCATTCTTTATCTGATTAAGAAGATTTATTGCTTCTAGCGGTGTAAGGTTGTTTATGTCTATCGAAACAAGTTTATCGAGAATATTTTTATTTTTCTGCACAAAGAGCGTATCTTCGTCCGGCTCTTTGGTTTTATTTCTGGCAAGGTTCTCGCCTTCTGCCTCCCTGCGAAATGTGCTTTCAAGCTCTTTGAGTATTTCCTTCGACCGTTCAAGCACTGTTGCCGGCAGGCCTGCCAGCTTGGCAACGTGTATGCCGTAGCTTTTGTCGGTGCCGCCTGGGACAATTTTGTGTAAAAAGACCACCTCATCAAGCCATTCGCGGACTGCGACGTTGCAGTTTTTAATATTCGAGAACAACTCCGCAAGCTCGGTCAACTCGTGATAATGTGTAGCAAAAAGTGTCCGGCACTTGATTCTGTTTGCGATATGCTCGGTTATTGCCCAGGCCAGTGACAGTCCATCATACGTGCTTGTGCCGCGCCCGACTTCATCGAGAATCACAAGTGACTGTTCGGTGGCGTTGTTGATAATATTGGCGGTTTCGGTCATCTCGACCATAAAGGTTGACCGGCCTCGAATCAGCTCATCGGACGCACCGACACGGGTGAAAATCCTGTCAACCAATCCGATTTCGGCGCCTTTTGCAGGGATGAACGAACCAGCCTGTGCCATCAGGACAAGCAGGGCGACCTGCCGAATATATGTGCTTTTGCCGCTCATATTAGGGCCTGTAATGACAAGAATATCACCGGCCTCATCGCCCATTTCCACATCATTTGGCACAAATTCAGGACCGAGCATCTCGGCAATAACAGGGTGTTTGCCCTGGTGAATGACAAGCCTGCGGTCGGATGTCATAAGGGGACGGACGTAATTTCTTCGGGCGGCGACATAAGCCAGTGACGCAATGCAGTCGCATTCTGCTACGGTTAGAGCAAGATTCGCAAGTCGGCTTATATAAGCAGCACACTGCCGGCGAATCTCATCGAAAAGCTGCTGCTCCAGCTCGATTGCCTTTTCCTCGGCAGAAAGGGCCTGTGTCTCATACTGTTTTAATTCCTCGGTTATGTATCGCTCGGCGTTTTTAACCGTCTGCTTACGAACATAGTCAGGGGGTACTTTGTCGGCATTGGAATGGTTAATTTCAATATAATAGCCAAAAACCCTGTTATAGCCGACTTTCAGATTTGCGATTCCTGTCCGTTCGATTTGATTTTTCTGGTAACTCATCAGCCAGCTTTTACCGTCTTTTGATATGGAGCGCAGCTTGTCAAGCTCTTCAGAAAATCCTGTTTTTATAACGCCTCCTTCACGCAGGTGAGGCGGCGGCTCAGGCACGATGGCGCAATCGAGCAGGTCGGCTAATTCATCCATACTGTCGCACTGCTTAAAGAGTCTGCGAAATAAATCGGCACTAAATTGTTCAAGGATTTGACGCAGCAATGGTATTTGTCTGAGCGTGCAGCCCAGGGAAACCATATCACGCGGCGTTACACGAGCGATGCTTATCCTTGCGGCGATTCGCTCGGTATCAGCAATTTTTGCCAGAATTTTCCGAATATCCGCCAGGTTGTTCGGTGTATTGGCAGCCTCCTCTACGGCGTCCTGTCGCAGCTCAATAGCGCCCAAATCGCAAAGCGGCATACACAGCCAGCTTTTGAGCATTCTGCCGCCCATACCGGTTATTGTTTCATCAAGGCTCTCCAGTAGTGAGCCTTTTGTGCTTTCGGTGCGGATAGTCCGCAGCACCTCCAGACTTCGCAGTGAGGCCGGGTCGATTTGAAGAAACTCTCGACTGTCTATTTTTTTCAAAGTTTGAATATGAGCCAGTGCAGTCTTTTGTGTTTCGTTGAGATATTCGATAATAGCTCCTGCCGGCGCCACAAGCCCATCCTGGTCGTCTGAAATTCCGAAACCTTCGAGTGTAGTGACCTGGAAGTGTTTTAGCAGTCGCTGACGGGCTGCAAAAGGCTCGAAATACCAGGCGGGACGCTCGGTAATAACAGCATTAGTCAGCTCGGTGATGGCTTTACTGAGTTTTTTTGTCTCAGCTTCAAACAGTTCACCTCTTCTGTCGGCAATAAGGCATTCGGCAGGGGACAGTCGAAGCAGCTCATCGAGCAATTTTTCTTCGGAAATCTGCTGGATGAAAAAATGACCGGTAGATATATCGACCCAACTGACTGCCGCTGTATGTTTTGCTTCAAAGCCAAAGGCGCAGAGAAAATTATCCTCTTTGGCATTCAAAAGGATGTCATCGGTCAGCGTGCCCGGCGTGATAATTCTAACTACATCACGTTTGACGATGCCTTTGGCTGTTTTTGGATCCTCCACTTGCTCGCAGACCGCCACTTTATAGCCTGCCTGGAGCATTTTTTTCAGATAACCATCGACAGCGTGGTATGGTACGCCGGCCAGAGGCACGGGATTTTTACCCTTGCTCCTGCTGGTCAGGGTCAGCTCCAGAACCCGGGAGCAGATTTGGGCGTCTTCATAGAATGTCTCATAGAAATCGCCCATACGAAAAAACAGCACACAGTCGGGATATTTCTGTTTGAACTGATAAAACTGCTTCATTGCAGGCGTCAGTTTTTCGTTCATTATCATCATAGCTGACGATTATACACAAAGCTGAATAAAAACTGCAATATTCCTGCTAAATTTCGGGGATTTTGTCTTTCCCATCTGCCTGGGTAGTAACTTTCAAAAGCAGGAGATTTTCACAGACAATCAGAGACAACAAATCTGCAAAAACACGCCAAAGACCATACTCTGTTTAGAGTATTTTATTATTTATCAGATTCTATTGGTTTTCCGAAAACGGTGAATTCCATAATACCCAGCGGTGAGTTACCTCTTTGAGGCCAGCCGGTTATGGTCAGGCGAACAAATCGGCAGGCTGTGGGAGAAATCTCTTCAAATTCTGTGTATTTTGTAACTTTGTTGCCGGTTTTATCCATGACGGTTGTGAAGTTTGCTCCATCTATGGATGCTTCTATCTTATATTGGTGAGCAATCGTTGTATTCGCCGCAGGCTGGGGGGCTGCTGCGCCCCGCCGGCCACCAAAACCAAAACCTCCTCTGCCTCCACC
>CAZYWY010000229.1:0-4177 GCA_964651605.1 uncultured Pirellulales bacterium
CAGCAGTATTGCTCCTGCCATTGCCAGGATTTCTGTATTGAACTGCTTATTGCCATATATAAATCTTGCAAGGCCGCTGTTAATCAGCAGCACACCGCCTGCCAGCGTGCCCAGAAGTGCAAGACTTACGCGGATTTGCTTGCCGTGTGTCTGTTCAGCGGTTATATCTTCGTTCAAATGCAGGTGCTGATGTGCCATAATCTAATCAGTTCCGTTTTTTATCATTTATTCTGTTCGGTTGTTTGTTTCTTGTCGGTCTTTGCCGGCAATGTCGCATCACGGTTCAGCATAACCCTGATTTCAGTTCTTGTTGCATCCTCGGTGGTCTGAATGAAGAATTTCTCCTGGGCGTTGTTGAAAATTTCTTTGACAGCATCGAGATAAATCCCCTGAATTACTAATTTAGGGCGCAGACGATATTCCGGCAGAATGCTCTGGAGATAAACGGCGTTGGCCTGTGCGTTCTTTTCGACCTGAGCGGCATAGACATGGGCCTGCGAAAGCTGCTCCTGCGCCGCTCCTGCCAGTTGCGACCATAAATATTCTCTATCTTCTGCAGTTATTTTTTCATTATGCAATGATTCAAAAAGCTGCATTGCAAGGGGGCCTGCGGTTTCTTTCAGGAGCTGGTCGGCTTCAGTGCCGGCCTGGGTAACAGTCGTGGAGCTTTGCAGGATGGCCTTGGTGGAGGCCTCAAATGCAGCCTTGACCTGCGGCGGACAGGTGCTGTCAACAAGCTGCACAGATACGACTTTTATGCCGCTGTTAATTTCATCCAGCTTGCCCTGAAGCATTTGTCCAACATCCGATGGAATTCTGTCCCGGCTGGTTATGGCATCATCAATTGTGTATTTGACAAGGGTGGATACAACCGCATTTTCAAACAGGCTGTTTAACAGGGGGGTTATTGCCTGCCTGATTAAATCAAAATAAATCTCACCCGGCCTGACCTGTCTTAGCTGTATATTTCTGAAGAAACGTTCGGGGTTATCTATCTGGTAGGTCAGCTGCCAGCGTGTATGCACGATATTGTAATCACTTTCACTTGCGTTGGAATCAGCTACTTTTTCGTCAGCAACGCGATTCTGACTTCTGGTCAGACAGTAGCCGTCCTGTATGGGATTCAAAGGGTCTCTTTCGGTTATATTCGTTGTGCCTTTGAGTATCTCCTCGGCGGTCTGATGATACCAGAATGAATCGATTTTCAGACTGATTGCTCTTTCGGTGGGTATTTTAATAATCTGGTCGATTGGATATGGGAATATCCAGTGTAGTCCAGGTCCGAGAATCCTTTCTTCGCCTACTCCATGAATCCTTCCGAATCGCAGAACGATTGCCCGTTCATCCGAAGCCACCGTTGTAAAACCCGACGCCAAGAAGGCTATAACCAGGATAACCATTATAACTTTCAGGACGACAAAGCTGATTCGCAGTGCATCCGAGAGGCTTTTAGTCGAGGTATCAAGCTCTTCCGATGGATGGTGGATGATGGATGATGGATGATTCGTCCCTCGTCCCTCGTCTATCGTCTCTCGTCCTTCGTCTCTTGTACCTCGTACTTCGTCACTCATCAGTCGTTCCTCGATTACCTGTCTGTAAGGCGCTCGTTGGGTTCTGTTGGTTTCAGGTTCGGCATTCCCTGCAACAGATTAAACGGCGGCTTATTTGTTGGCACAACATAAGTAGTTCGGAACTCCAGCATTTTCTGCAGAGCGTTGAGGTCAAGCAGGAACGCTGCAAACTCCGGCTCCTCATCGAGCATTTTATAGTACTTAGCTGCTCTGGCCTCACCTTCACCTTTTATCTGCTTGGCACGTGCATCAGCGGCAGCGGTCAGTTCGTCGCTTATCATCTTGGCTTTGCTCTTGATGCTTATTGCTTCGGCGTCGCCTCCTGATTTTATTTTTGCTGCCTGTTTGTTTCTTTCTGCCCTCATTCGCTCGAAGACATCCTTGCTGACATCCTGACTGACCTTGAGTTGTTTGATGCCCAACGATGTTATTTCAATGCCGTATTTAGCGCCGGCGACGGCCTGCTGAAGGTCGCCGAGCATCTCCTTCTGAATCTCCTCAAATTTCATTTTAGACGCGTCACTGTTGACAAATTCAGAAAAATAATGTCTGCCAATCACGTTATTCTGGAAGTTGCGAACCCGGCTTCGCAGCAGTTCTTCTTCGGCATTTTGTACGGTTTTCACTGCGTTGAAAAAGTTCAAAGGCTCGGATATTTTCCAGACTATGTAAGTATTGACAATGAGCGGCTCGCCGCCGGCTGTGCGGGTCTCCTCGACCTCCGGCACAAATACACGCATCCTCGAATCGAACTTATAGACCTGCTGGATTGGAAAAGGCCATTTGAAGTACCAGCCCGGCTCGGTTACCGGGCGTGTGGGCTTACCAAAGGTGGTTACAAGGGCGGATTCTGTCTCTCTAACCTGGAAAGATACCAGATACAGACCCAGTGTTACCACAATCAATATTATAAAAATTGTAACAGCCAATTGTTTCATTGTCCGCTGGTCTCCTTTAGACCTTGTTCAAGATTTTTATATATGCTCTCGGTTAGTTTTTCCTCAAGGTCTATTATTGTTGTTTGTTTGTCATTCTGGTCAGCAACGACAACATACTTGCGAATATTTTTCAACGCTGCTTCATACATAGCAAGCCACTGCTGGCGTATATATATGTTCGGGGCAGCCCGGTAGGCCTTAAGTTGATTGGCAAACTGCTCACCCATTGCCTTGGCAGCTGTTTCCTTTTCAAAGGCGTAGCTCTGTGCTTCCTTTAGGGTTTTGAAAATATCGCCGCCGGCCTGCTCGAATGCAGTGTCAAGCTCTTTGCCGAGAGTTTCTTTTTCCTGTTGTGAGTTTGCATCAACAGCCCGTCTGTATCGCTTTGCAAGATTGTCCATCTCATAAGCCTTTTCCACGGAACCAACAAGACCGCTAAGTATCTTGTTTTGTTCTGCCTGAGCGTCGAGAATGACCTTTTGTTTATACTGGATGGCGCCGATAACTTTCTGGTAATCCGCCGCCACTTCAAGAGGCGGATGCACACCCTGCAAACCTAAAAAAACGATTTCTATTCCCAGCTTCTCCTGGTCGGCGGCAGCCTGAATCCGCTCGGTCAGGATTCTGCCGGCCACAATCCTGCCGGCGCCGAGCATACTTTGCTGATTATTTACTTCATCTTCCACTTCCAGGTTCGTACTGGCTGAATATTTAGTCAGCTCGCGATAGCAAATTGCCTCCAGCAATTTTACAGGTTCATTATGGTTATAGACAAAACTGTATAAGTCCTTTATTCTGTACTGTACCGGCACGGCTGCAATAACCAGACTAACAGGTGCGATTTTGCTCGATAAACCGGCAGAGGTCTGTTCGGCTGCCACCAGTAAATGGTATTCCTCTTCGTAGTGCTTCTGTCCCCACAGCTTCGGCCTGTTGGGGTTATAATCTTTTGCATTTTTATCTTCCTTGTAACCGATTCCAATCTCTGAAATGACAGTAGTCGGGTATTTATACGCAATATCAATCGGCCAGGGCCATTTGAAAGTCAGACCCGGGCTGACCAGTCTTATATCGTTTGGCCCTCTGACAGGATTGCCGAAATGTTCGATTATTGCCTGCTCATCCGGCTGAACAACAACAATACAGCTCATCAGATAAAGCGTAACAACAGCAAATAAAATCAAAGGCACGATTGCCTGCTCAAGCAGCTTGTAAAACCAGGTTTGAGATACCGTAAAACCGAACTGATAATCAATGGCATCGGCGGCACTTCGCAGGATACCGCCCGGCTCATTTATAATCCCCAGTAATCTGCTGTCGAAAGCGCTTCTGCTGTACTGACCCTTGATTCTCGGACGATATATATCCATAATAAGGTTCAAGGCTGTTTCAGCCCCAAGAGCCACCAGAAGCCCGGAAATTACGAGCGAAACAATATCCAGCAAAGTGGATTTGAAAGTCAATGAGCCAAACAAATGCACCAGAGCAAGTACAACGGCAAGGGCAAAACACAACAATGCTGCTGCGAGCATTGAGCTGCCGCCCGCCCGCAACGGCTTCCATTCAGGCTGGCTCGACATTCCGGTGGCATAGCGGGAAAGCAAAAAGCTCAGAAATGCCATCGCCACGAGAAATATGGCGCAAAATAAAGGTTCTTTCGGCTGGTTA
>CAZYWY010000230.1:0-4173 GCA_964651605.1 uncultured Pirellulales bacterium
AATTAGTGTCAAATAGCAGCAGAGCAAAGTGGTCAGTTGCCAGGGGTCGGTAGTCAGCAACTGCTGAACCCTGAAACCCGACCCCTGAACCCTATACGCCAAACTTTTTTATAGGAGATTATTATGGCATTGGTTGATACCAAAAAAATGTTCAAAATGGCTTACAAAAACGGCTACGCTATCGGCGCTTTCAACGTCAATAATATGGAAATCACGCAGGGTATTATAGAGGCGGTAGCCCAGGAAAAGGCCCCGCTGATTCTGCAAATCTCACGCGGTGCCCGCGAATACGCAAGCAATAGCTGGTTAAAGGCTATGATTGATGTGGCTGTCAGGGAAAACCCCGAAATCCCAATTGCAATTCACCTCGACCACGGCGATACCTTCCAGACCTGCAAGGAATTCGTGGATGACGGCTTTACATCAGTGATGATTGATGCTTCGAGTAAGCCTTTCGGTGAAAACGTCAAAATAACTCAGGAAGTAGTAAAATATGCTCACGACAGGGGCGTGGTCGTCGAGGCTGAATTAGGCCAGCTCGGCGGCATCGAGGAGGACGTTGTCGGCGTTGATGGTGATGATATAAGCAAACATCTGGCAGACCCGACACAGGTCGAGGAATTCGTTAAAAAAACCAATGTCGATTCGCTGGCGGTGGCCATCGGCACAAGCCACGGTGCTTATAAATTTAAAAAAGAACCAAAACTGGCTTTTAACGTAGTAGAAGAAATAGCCAGGAGGCTGCCGGGTTTTCCGCTGGTAATGCACGGTTCGAGCAGTGTGTTGCCTGAATTTAAGGACCTGATTAATAAATACGGCGGAAAAATGCCCAATGCGATGGGCGTGCCGGAAGAGGCTGTAACCAAAGCATCTAAAATGGCGGTTTGCAAGGTGAATATTGATACCGACTTGAGAATGGCTTTGACTGCGAAAATCAGGCAGGTTTTTGCCGAGAAACCCAGTGAGTTCGACCCACGCAAGTACCTCGGCCCCGGCAGAGATGCAATCAGAGAAATGGTAAGACACAAGCTGCATGTCTTAGGTTGTGCCGGCAAGGCGGCAGAATGTGCATAAAAAAACTTCAATCAAACTATATTATAAATTGAAAATATAATGCGAAAATTCATATCGTTTTTATGGCTGTTGCTGCTGTGTCTTTATTCGGTTGCCGGTGCATTTGCCTCACGTCCGTATCCGGATACCCTGGGTGAATTCGCATCTGATGCTGCAGGGGATGTTTCAGCAGACCAGAGTGTAGTCGGCAGGGCGGTAGCTTTGATTTCTCAGGGCAAATTCGAGCAGGCCGGCGAGCTGCTTAACCAAAACCCCTCACAAGACCCGAATCTTGCCGGTAATAACGCCAGGCAGCTTTTAAATATTGTCGAGCAGTACCGGGCAATAAATGAGCGTGCAAAACAGGCACAGGGAACGGCATACACAGAGAAACTGGCGGCGCTGGATAAAGTTCGAACCGCTGCTGATGCCAATGGTTTAAATGATGTAAATGATGTAAATGATGTAAATGATGTAACAAGTGCGTTGGCTGCTATTGTCAATGTTAGCGAGGCCGCTGACAAAAAGCAAAAAGAGCAGCTTCTTTCTGACGCATTTGTGAAAAAGGTTTTTCAGACGGCAATGGACAGGGCAGCCGATTATGAGGTTCAGGGCAAATGGCTCGAAGCATATTCAACCTGCTATGCCTGGCTGGCAGTAATTGACCCGAATAACAAAGGTTACTCGAAGTATTCCCAGCAGCTTTATGACAAGGCTGTTATAGCAGCATCATTTGAAGACAACCCATGTGAGACACGAAAGGAACGGTACGAAGGTGTTGATAAAATAATATTCGGCCGGTCGATTACATGGCTGGACTTGTATTACGTTGACCCTATAGATTACAACGAAGTGGCTACCAGGGCGATTGAGCGATGTCAATTGCTCGGTGATACGTTGAAATTTCGCTACGTCGACCTTTTTAAATCGGCTTCTGATGCTAACTCTGCCGCTGTTGCTTCGATAGATGTCAACGCTTTGTCCGTATGGAAAACAGGCTTAAATATTCTCTCGGACGATATTAAAAAATCTCCAACATCTTTGAAGCTCGAGAGTTTTCTTGTTATGTTCGACAAGGTGCTGATGCTCAATACTGCGACGATAAATATTCCTGAGCCTGTTCTTGTGGCGCATTTTTCCGATGCTGCTTTGTCTGCTTATGACCCTTATACTGTTATTGTCTGGCCCAGGCAGATAGACTCTTTTGAAAAAACGATGACCAACGAATTCTCAGGCATCGGAATAGAAATTTCAAAGCCGAAAGGCTTTTTAACAGTAGCGAGCCTCCTGCCTGATACACCTGCCTATAAATCCGGTCTCGATGCAGGTGACATTATAGAGGCCATTGATGGCATTGCGACCAGCGATATGAGCCTTGGCTGTGCGGTACGAAAAATCACAGGTCCAAAAGGTACGACTATCAAATTGACGATAAGAAGGCTCGGCGAAAAAAGCAGAGATGTCGTTATTACCAGGGACAAAATCGTCGTACCGACTATTCGCGGCTGGCAGAGAACGGAAGCGGGCAAGTGGCTTTATATGATAGATGACCAGAACGAAATAGGTTATGTACGTCTGACCAGCTTCGCAGCAGAAAGCGCATCTGCCCTGGACAAAGTGCTGACCGAGCTGGAGAAACAGGGGATGAAAGGCCTGATTCTTGACCTGCGGTATAATTCGGGCGGTTTCCTCGAAAGTGCTATTGATATAGCAGACCTTTTTATTGATGAGGGATTGATAGTACGGACACAGCCGGGATTCGGGAAAATGCCGGTTCTGGCCCTGGCTAAAAAAAGCGGAACTCATCCGGATTACCCACTTGTAGTTCTGGTTAATTCAAACTCCGCCAGCGCTTCGGAAATTGTAGCAGGAGCTTTGGCCGATAAAAAGTACAACAGAGCTGTCCTGGTAGGAGATAGGACTCATGGCAAGGGTAAAGTCCAGGGAATCACCAGCGCAATTGGAAACGGAGCAGAGCTTAAATATACAATCGCATACTACCATCTGCCTTCGGGGCAGCGGGTTGAAAGTCGTGAGGCAATGGAGAAATTGGGCAAAGAAGACTGGGGAGTTGGACCCAACATCAAAGTCGAGCTTAGCGGGACGGAGATTGAAAAGATGATTGATATCCAGAGGGACAACGATGTGCTTGTCCAGGCCAAACACGATAACAGTGGTAAAGAAATTGAAAAACATTCAAAGCAGGAAACTCTCGCATCCGACAAGCAGTTGTCGGTTGCTTTGCTGGCTGTTAAAAGCATGCTTGTCGAAAGGCAAAATACAAAAGAGACAGCGGTTGCAAGCAAGTGATATTCCACGCAGTAGATAGTTTTTTTACGGCATTGTCTGCTTGAAGGGCGATATTCTTGAACAATACAGAAGATTTAAGCAAATTTGAAAAACAAAGACAGGAGAAACTTTTACGCATTACCCGGATGGGCATTGACCCGTATGGCGGCAGGTATGACGGCTCAGAGCCGGCTGAAAAAATCAAAGCTCGATTCAAGCCGGATGACAATACCCAGCACGCCAAAGCTGCCGGCAGAATTGTCCTGCTGCGCGACATAGGCAAGCTTATATTCATAACCCTGCGGGACCGAAGCGGAATTATACAAATCGGCCTTAGCCAGAAACTGCTGGCTGCAAAGTGGGAGTTGGTCAAGCTGCTTGAACTTGGTGACATCATAGGTGCATCAGGTCAGCTCGGAATGACTAAAACCGGTGAAATCACGATATGGGCTGATGAAGTTGTCCTGTTGAGTAAATCGCTGCTGCCGCCACCGGAGAAATTTCACGGTCTGGCGGACATCGACCAAAGGTATCGGCAGAGATATGTTGACCTCTGGGCAAATCCTGAAGTGATGGAGCGGTTCAAGAGCCGCAGTACGATTATAGCCACTATACGCGAATTTCTTTCTAATCAGGGTTTTCTCGAGGTTGAGACGCCGATGATGCAGACAATCGCCGGCGGCGCTGCAGCAAAGCCCTTTATCACTCATCATAACAGCCTTAATATGGATTTGTACCTGCGGATTTCGCCGGAGTTGTTTCTGAAAAGGCTGCTGGTCGGCGGGATGGAAAAAGTATTCGAAATCAATAGAAATTTTCGCAACGAAGGCC
>CAZYWY010000231.1:0-4147 GCA_964651605.1 uncultured Pirellulales bacterium
AAAGCAAATTGCTGATGCTCTGCTGCACGAGAAAGAGACAATAATTAAATCTCTGCTTCCGGTGCTCGATAATTTCGAGCGGACTATTGATGCATCGACGACGCAAAATACGGAATCTCTCGTCAAAGGCGTAAAAATAATTTCCGACCAGATGCTCGATATTCTCAGGTCGCACGGCGTTGAACAAATCAAAGCATCGGGTGAAAGGTTCAACCCGGCTATGCATGAGGCGGTGCTTCAGCAGTCGCAGCCGCAGCAGGAAAATGATATTGTGCTGCAGGACTTCCAGAAGGGATACAAACTTAACGGCAGAGTCATTCGTCCGAGCAGAGTTGCCGTCAATAAGGTCAGCTCAGCTCAGCCTGCTCAGAAACCGGAAGAAACCCGGCAGGAAAAACCTGCCGATGATATTGAAACGACAGATTTGGATTGATGGCAGGGTTCTTTGCACATTACAGTAATAGAAGAATTGTAGGATAATTTTTATGCCGACTTATGAATATGTCTGTGAAAACTGCGGAAACAAGTTTGAGCAATTCCAGACTATAACCGCCAAACCCCTGCGCATCTGTCCGAAATGCGGCCAGCAGAAGCTCAATCGCCTCATTGGTGCAGGCGCAGGTATTATATTCAAAGGCTCTGGCTTTTATCAGACCGATTACAGAAGTGAAAGCTACAAAAAGGCCTCTGCGAGCGATAAAAAAGCCGCCGGCACCGACTCCGGTAAAAAGACAGCCGAAACAAAAGACACTTCCACAACTGAAAAAACACCCTCAAAAACCAAAGACAAAACCAAATAAAATTACACTACAAAATCCATCTTGTAGTTGCTGCGGCTGCAATTTTTTGTGAAATATCACAAATAATATTTCCATTTTTCTTGACATAGGCCTGAAATAATGATACAATTTTGGTTTCTCGATTATTACCAAAAGGATTACTTATCCTGCCTTTAGTATGTATTCCCCCGGTTAGTTAATCTTGAGTGTATTTATTATTTTAAAAAATTAACAAAAGACAGGAACGATTAGAAATAGATTTTTATATCATTTGTGATTAATAATTGCGCTGAGCATACTTTGTTCGACAAACGGATTTAGTAAGAACTGGTTCATGAGCAGTCATCTGCCATAAGAACATGAGCTGAGTTTATATGCTCAGCGCATTAAATATTCACAATCAGTATTATAGACTTTTAGAACTTAAATGGAAAAAATCAGCAAAATCAGAAATATCGGAATATCAGCCCACATCGACTCGGGGAAAACCACGCTCAGCGAACGGATTTTATATTACGCCGGTCGAATTCACCGGATGCAGGAAGTACACGACGGCGACGGCAAGAGCGGGGCAACAATGGATTATATGGAGTTGGAGCGCGAACGCGGCATTACCATAACATCCGCAGCTACGCAGGTGCAGTGGCGGGATAATTCAATCAACTTCATAGATACTCCCGGACATGTGGACTTCACAGTGGAAGTCGAGCGTTCACTTCGCGTGTTGGATGGTGCCATTATGGTTCTTTGCTCCGTAGGCGGCGTGCAAAGCCAATCCTTCACAGTTGACCAGCAGATGAAGCGTTATCGCGTGCCGCGAATTGCTTTTATCAACAAAATGGACCGCAGAGGCGCCAATCCGGAGCGCGTGCTGCGGGATATGCGAGAAAAACTGTCACTCAATGCCGTGCCGATTCAGCTTAATATGGGGACAGACGATACCTTCGAGGGGGTAATCGACCTGGTAACAATGAAGGCGATGACCTTTGAAGGAGACAACGGCGAGTGCGTAATCGAAAGTGACATTCCCGAACAATACCGGCTCTCTACCGAAAAGGCCCGCCACGAAATGGTCGAGGCCCTTAGTATGTTCAACGACTGTATGCTCGAGATGCTGCTCGATGAACAGCATCTCGATGAATCAATGATACGGCGAGTAATACGCAGCGCAACAATCAACCGCGATATCGTACCGGTGATGATGGGTTCGGCTTTTAAGAACAAAGGCGTTCAGCCTTTGATGGATGCGGTGTGCAGTTATCTGCCCAGCCCAATAGACCGGGTAAGTTTTGCCCGCGACCACGACAACCAGGGTACTGAGATACCGTTGCCAGCCGACCCGGACGCTCCGCTGGTAGCTATGGTATTTAAGATTACAGAGGATATTTTCGGCCAGCTCAGCTATATGCGTATCTATCAGGGTACTATGGCTCGAGGCGGACAATACACCAATGCCCGCACCGGTAAAACCATACGCATCGGCAGACTGGTCAGGATGCACGCCAACAATCGTGAAGAAATTCAGGATGCCGGACCCGGTGATATAGTCGCCCTGCCCGCAATCGAATGTGCCAACGGTGACACTCTGTGCGGCAAAGACATCAACTATTCGCTCGAAAGTATTTTCGTAGCTGAGCCGGTTATCAGTCTGTCGATTACTCCGGCAACCAATGCGGATAAAGACCGTTTGGCCAAGGCGCTGCATCGCTTTATGAAGGAAGACCCCACTTTCAGGGTCTCCACCGATGCCGAAACAGGCAAAACCGTCATATCCGGTATGGGTGAGCTACATCTGGATATATATGTCGAACGTCTGCGCCGCGAATACAAAGCTGAAGTAACGGTCGGCACTCCGAGCGTCAGCTATCGTGAGGCCCCGACGTGCGAGGCGAAGTTCAACTACAAACATAAAAAACAGACCGGCGGCTCAGGCCAATTTGCCCACGTAGTTGGGCGGCTGATTCCACTGGCCGGCGATTCCGGCGTTCCTTATGAATTTGAGGACAACATCACCAGCGGTCGTATCCCAAACGAATATATCCCTGCTGTCAACAAGGGCTTCCAGGCAGCTATGAAGAAAGGCCCGCTTGGCGGTTATGAAGTCGTAGGCTGCAAGATGTGCCTTGATGACGGTTCCTATCATCCGGTTGATTCCAGCGAGATGGCATTCCGCATAGCCGGACGAGATGCCTTTATCGAGGCCTTCAAAAAAAGCAGACCCTGCCTTATGGAGCCGATAATGAAGGTTGAGGTTGATACACCACAGGAATTCCAGGGCGCCATTGTCGGCGATTTGAACAGCCGGCGAGGCATAATTATGGAGGCACATGCACGTGACAATATTTGCGTAATACTCGCCGAAGTGCCGTTAGCCAATATGTTCGGATATTCCACAGTGGTTCGCGGCCTAAGCAAAGGGATGGCTACCTTCTCTATGGAAATGTCACGCTACAGCCGAGTCCCGCAAAAACTTGCCGAAGAGATTATCTCCACTCGCAGGCAGTTGCAGACATCGAAAATATAACTTGGCGATGAAACAATTCGCTGCGTTCTGCATCTTATCGTGAGATGTTTTCTTCGAGCCTGCTCAGCACTGCTTTGATTTTTGAAACTTTATTGCCCGCAGGCCCCTGCCAGCGTATTTCGCAGTCTCTTTCGAGCATCTCTTCAACACTCCTGCAGGCAAGCAGTACCGTTGCGTGATTTTTGCCGCCCATCATTCTTCCGATTTCACAGGAAGACATACGCGTGTGTTTTCTTGTCAGGTACATACTGATATGTCTGGCCAGTGAGACGGTTCTATCCTTGCGTGCCGAATGCAGGTTGGCGCTTGTTATGCCGAAATAGCTCGCAACAGCCGATGTGATATCGGATATATGAACAACAGGGTCGCATCTTTCAATATGCTCGGCCAGGACCTGCTGCGTCATAGACATAGTGACTTTTTCGTTCTTAAGCGAAGCAAAAGCCGTCAGCTTCAGTACCGCCCCTTCAAGCTCCCTGACATTGGAACGAATATTTTCGGCAATATATTTTATCACCGGCTCAGGAATCTCGCCTCTGTGCTTATTGATTCTTTGTGCGTACTGCCTGCAAATCTGACATCGGACGGCCAGGTCGGGGTCGTCAATCTTGACCACCATCCCGGAAACAAACCTGCTGACCAGTTTCTCCGACAACTGGCTTATCATCTTTGGATGTGCATCGGAGGCCAGCAGAACCTGCTTGCCCGCCATACTGATTGTGTTAAAAGTATAGAGGAACTCCTCCTGTGTCGAGGGTTTGCTGGCCAGGAAGTGAATGTCGTCTTTGGCTAATAAATCCATTTCTCGCATACGACGGCGAAAAGCCTCCAGCTTTTTAGTCTT
>CAZYWY010000232.1:0-4146 GCA_964651605.1 uncultured Pirellulales bacterium
CCATTGGATGGATCTAGCCGTGTCGATTGACATGACCAAGATCGATGGCGGCAAACGCGTGGGGCGGATCCACATTCGAAAGGAGTTGGCCGAGCGGGCGGAGATTCGGCTCAACACGCGCACGATGGACGGCAAGATGGATCCGCTGACGGGGCTGACCCATGTGATCCCGATCGTGAAGTACATGAACAGCGCTCCAGCGGCGGCTGCGAAACCCGCTGCGGCTCCGCGTACGGAATCGTCTGCGACTGCAAAACAGAAGAAAGACTGATCGGCGGGCTGCCTCTGTGCGATAACAAGCCCATCGAAGCGACGCCTTGCGGCGCGCCTCATGGGCGTCGATAATACTTTCAGTAGCATCAATATCTTACGCCAAAGTTGATTTGGTAACTTTGCCTGACAGAGATACAGTTCAGCTTACGATATATAACTCTGCGGATATGACCTTAACTCGCGAAAGCAGGGCGCTTACGCTCAAACAGGGGACGAACGAATTGCAGTTTTCGTGGGAAAATACTTTAATCGACCCGACCAGTCTTGAGATGCTGCCGAAGGCCAACGCAAGTCAGATTGACATTTCTGATTTAACATTCCCTGCCAGAGTAAGAAATCTGGGCCTGTGGAATATCAAGAGCGGCGTATCTGGCAAAGTTCCCGTTGAAATTACGTATCTGACAAGCGGCCTGACCTGGCGTGCATTTTATATGGGGACACTTACGGAAAATGAAGAGACGATGCGTCTGCAGGGTTATGTCCGCGTAACCAACAACAGCGGCGAGGACTACGAAAACGCCACGTAGAATCACCACACCTGTCACCGGCATCGGTGTGTTTGAATTCGCAGTGAAGCCAAGTGTAAGATTAGCGTACCCAGAACCATAAATTTGTTTATTCTATCCCTCTATCGGCCAGAAAAGTTCAAGAAACCGCTGAGCCGCTGTTGGTCAACGATTCAGGAATAAGGCAGGCACAATCTTCCGGATTGTCGGTTTTGCAGTTCCATAGCACCAGCAAATCGTGTAATATAAAAAACCTATGAAAAATATAACCAAACATCAATTAGAGGATTCAGAACGCTGGGCATTGGATGGATTTCTGTTGTCGCCGGCGTTTGACTTCAAACAACTCTGTCGTATGCATCCTCATGAGGTCTCTTCTTATCTGACTTCTTTGCTAACCAGCGACGAGGCTGCGGGTAGACTGCTGCCTCCTATTGAATATGATCAGGAAGTCTGGGCTTGCGGTGTCACCTATTCACGGAGCCGGGACGCGCGGGAAGCGGAGACCGATATCAAGAACGTATATGATAGGGTCTATGAGGCGAAACGTCCGGAACTGTTCTTTAAAGCCATCGGCTGGAGGGTCAGGGGAACGCATTCAGGAATCAGAATCCGAAAAGACAGTCGCTGGAACGTTCCCGAACCGGAGTTGACTCTTCTTATCAACAGCTTTGGCGAGATTCTCGGATACTGTGTGGGAAACGATGTCTCCTCCCGAAGTATCGAGGGAGAGAATCCGCTTTATCTTCCGCAGGCTAAAGTATATGACGGGTCCTGCTCGCTTGGCCCGGGAATCTGTATAACTGAAACGGAGCAGGTGCATCATCTCACCATTCAGTTGGCTATCGAGCGAGACGGCCAAGTCATTTTCAAGGGAGACACAAGCACGTCACAGATTAAACGCTCTTTTGAAGAATTGGCATCCTATCTGACCATGGAGATGACTTTCCCCTTTGGCGTTTTTCTTCTCACAGGAACGGGAATTATTCCGGATGCGGCGTTCTCGTTGGCTGTGGGAGACAAGGTTACCATTACTATTGACAAACTTATTCTCGAAAACAACGTTGAATCATAATCATTATTCATTGATAGAGGTCTTAAATGAAAGCTGTGTTTTATCAGAAAATTCTCATTGCAGGCCAATGGCGCGATACTAAGAAACCGGCAGGTAGTTTCAATGTAGTGAATCCTGCAAATAAACAGGTACTTCCTGAAGTGTATCCCGTTTCTGGCGAAGAGGATGTTAACGAAGCGATTGCTGCCGGCAAGCAGGCAGCGGTTGAACTGAGAGAGATTCCCCGGGAGAAGTTCGCACAGTTTCTGGACTTGTTCGCGGTTCGAATCGAAGCCCATACGAATGAGCTTGTTGACATTACCAGTCTTGAAACCGCTCTGCCCAAAGAAGCGAGACTGAGGAACGGAGAACTGCCCCGCACAACGGCTCAGCTCCGAAAGGCTGCGAAAGCAGCACGCGAATTGAGTTGGTGCCGTGCGACTATTGAAACATCCGTGAACATACGAAGCAAAATGGGACCTCTGGATGGTCCGGTTGTGGTTTTTGGGCCCAACAATTTCCCGTTCGCATTCAATTCAGTATCCGGAGGGGATTTTGCCGCTGCCATTGCTGCAGGTAATCCGGTGATTGCAAAAGCCAACACCTGCCATCCTGGAACGACATTGCTTCTTGCCCGTCTGGCATTTGAAGCAGTCAAAGAGACGGGGCTTCCTCCTGCGACAGTTCAGATGATTTACCGGACACCTCCTGAACTTGGACTAAGACTGGTCTCGCATCCGCATATCGGCGCTTCCGCCTTTACAGGCAGCAAATCCGCCGGCTTGAAACTCAAAGCCGCAGCAGACAAGGCTGGAAAACCAATCTATGTCGAGATGTCCAGTGTCAATCCGGTGTTTATCCTGCCCGGAGCGATTGAAGAACGTTCAGATGAAATCGCTGTGGAGTTGTTCAAATCTTGTGCATTAGGGGCCGGCCAGTTCTGCACAAATCCGGGATTGCTCATCCTTCAAAAAGGCAGCCGGACAGAACAGTTCATCAGTAAATTGGCTAACACCTTTGACAGTAATCCGCCGGGGGTCCTGCTCGCCCGGAAAGGATTTGACAGTATTGCGGAAGCAGTTGAGATTCTGAAATCCGCCGGGGCGACATTGATTGCAGGCGGGAAGGAAGTGGAGGGGGATGGTTTCAGATTTGCCAACTCCCTGCTTCGCGTGGATGGAAAGACATTCATTAGCAATCCGACTAAACTTCAGACCGAAGCCTTCGGAACCGCCAGCTTGATTGTGGTTGCAGATGATATCGAGCAGATGAAAGAGGTTGCGTCTGTTATTGAAGGGAATCTGACCGGCTGCATTTATTCCCATACGCAGGGGAAGGATGACAGTGCCTATATGATGCTCGAACCTGAATTGCGGACGAAGGTCGGTCGCCTGCTGAATGACAAGGTCCCGACCGGCGTAGCGGTTGTCTCTTCGATGAATCACGGCGGTCCCTATCCGGCTACCGGACATCCCGGATTTACGGCTGTGGGGCTGCCTGCATCAATGCTTCGTTTTGCGGCTCTTTACTGTTATGACAATGTCCGCCCCAACAGACTGCCAATCGAACTTCAGGACAAGAATCCGACCGGTTCTATGTGGCGGATAATAGACGGCGAATGGACACAAAGGGATGTTTAGTCGCTATGAATAAAAAATACTCATAGCTGACAGCAAGTCTCCAAAATTCGAAAAGATTTTCAGAAAAGACCCTCTCGTCCAAACCATCAAGCGGCACTCTGAAAGGAGTTTAGGATTCCACTCAGCCGCCTTGGAGACAATCTTGCTGGTTAGAACGATAATATCCTCCTCCGTCACCGATTTCATCTATGGCACACGCAACAATAATCTTGGGCATATTATATCCCTATTTGATTTCTGTTATTTTTTGAAGGCCTAAAACTTCTGTTTTTTTCATAATTTAGCCCTTAAAATTAGGCACTCTTGATGATAAATAATATTTTAATAAATAATGTAAAAAACAAAAGATGAAAGGGTATTGAGGGGAAATCGTTTATATTTTTTGTGAATATCATAACTCACTGTACTTTCCAAAAAAATTGACGTTGGTTTAGCTCTTTAACAACTGATACCAATTGTGATTAATAGTTGCGCTCGACATATTTTACTCTACAAACTGATTTAATAATCTCAGGTTCAACAGCAGCTTTCAGCCAGGCTTCTATCGCAGCAAAACGCAAAGCATCGTAATCAACATAAGTCCGCTAGGGGGATGCCTTACGGCACACGATTTCACCCGTAATATCATTTGTGATTAATAATTGCGCTGAGCATACTTTGTTCGACAAACGGA
>CAZYWY010000233.1:0-4131 GCA_964651605.1 uncultured Pirellulales bacterium
ATGGCGTTGGTCAAACAGACATCGTTGAAAACCGGCTGGTCGGTATGAAGTCCCGCGGCGTCTATGAAACACCCGGCGGCACAATCCTGCTCACTGCACATGCCGCACTGGAAAGCCTGACAATGGAGAGAGAGACAATGCACTACAAGCAGCAGGTTGCCTTGAAATATGCCGAGCTGGTTTATTACGGCCAGTGGTTCAGCCCGCTGCGTGAATCGCTGGATGCTTTTGTGAATGTTACACAGCGAAACGTAACCGGCCAGGTCAGGCTGAAACTTTTCAAGGGCAGATGCAGCCTTGCCGGCGTCAGCAGCCCGAACAGTTTATACAATGCGAATTTGGCCAGCTTTGTGATGGGCGCCGAGTATAATCCGACCGATGCGATTGGTTTTATTCGCCTGTTTGGCCTGCCGATGCGAGTCGCCGCAGCAGTGAACAGAAAAAAGTAAATTTCATTATGGATGTGAATCAACAAATAGAATATTGGAAAACAGGGGCAGAAGAGGATTTCGCCGCAGCGCAATCCCTATTGGAAAAGGGATATTATCGGCATAGTCTTTTTTTCGTGCATCTTTCACTTGAAAAGATGTTAAAAGCTCACGTGGTACACAAAATAAAAAATATACCTCCCAAAATTCATAATCTGGTTCGACTTTCTGAAATTGCAGATATACATCTCGAATCTGAGATGACAGTCTTTCTGCGTAGCTTTGATATGTATCAATTAGTAGGTCGTTACCCCGACCATGGGAAGATTGTTCTTGATTTGAAAATCGCTTCAGAGAAAATTGCAGAGGCCGGAGAAGTGCTTAAATGGTTGAAAGCAAAATTATAGATACGGCCAGGCAGTATATTTATGCTCTTAGCTCATTTGGCATCCACACCAGACGGCTTATTCTTTTTGGTTCTTTTGCCAGAGGTGACTTTAATGAGCTTAGTGATATAGATTTTGTGGTGATTGCTCCTGAATTTGATGGGACTTGCGAATTATCACTTATTGAAAAACTTTGGCAGGCAACACTTGTAGCTGATAATCGTATTGAGCCGATACCTTGTGGTGAGAAGGAGTGGGAAACCGACCAGAGTCGACCGATTCTCGAAATCGCCCGAAAAGAAGGAATTGTTATAACGGCATAAAATAAAATGTGTGAATTCTTACTGTCTGCCGATGCTGTAACAAAGGTGACACTTGAAGCGATGAGGAAATTGCCGTCCGGGAAAGTAAGGACGATGACATTCGATAACGGCAAGGAGTTTGCGGGTTTTAAGGAATTGGAGCGAGGATTGAATATGACCGGTTACTTTGCAAGGCCGTACCATAGTTGGGAGCGTGGAACAAATGAGAACACCAATGGTTTGTTGCGTCAGTTCTTTCCCAAGGGCATGGATTTTAGCAGCGTCGTCCAATCGGATGTTGACATTGCATTGGAATTATTGAATAATCGCCCACGAAAATGTTTGAACTATCGGACCCCGACAGAGGTCTTCTGGAGCAGTGCTATGCGTTGCGCTTCAGATTAAAATTTGGGTATCAATAAGTTCTTTGGTTCTTCATATACTAGAGAAAAACCAAGTAAATTTCCTGGAATCTATTATAAAGCTCTTGAAGAATATAAAGATAATTGGATACTTTTCGATTAAAGTGATTGACAAATGTAATTAGAAATATTCGTTATTATCAAATTTTTATGGTAGCGATAAAGCAAATAGAAAAGTTTAGCTGTCGCCGTGTCGGCGACTGCTATACAATATAAATGATGAAACCGGAAATACAACTGCAAGGATGTAATTATAATGGTGCCGGACTGGATTTGGTTTGTTTTTATTTTTGCATTCGGCTGCTGCATAGGCAGCTTTCTTAATGTCGTGATTTATCGGCTGCCACGCGATAAATCCATCGTCAGCCCGCCGTCGGCTTGTCCCGGCTGCGGCCAACATATCCGCTTTTATGACAACATCCCGCTTGTCTCCTGGCTGGTGCTGGGGCGAAAATGCAGATTCTGCAAAGCCCCCATATCGGCCCGCTATTTTGTTATTGAATTGTTGACGGGTGTGGTGTTTGTCGGCTTGTTTTTTTTGTATTTTCGCTCCGGCCTGCAGTTTATTGTTCAGCCGGCTTTACAGCAGGGCGGCTGGTTTATTTTTCTGCTTCATATTATTATGCTGGCGGCATTTATCGCTGCTTCGGCGATTGATTTGGAATTGTGGGTTATCCCGCTGTCGATTTGCTGGTTTGTTACTGTCGCCGGTTTTGTCGGCTCAGCAGCAGGGGTATATCTGATTGATTTTGATTTTATTCGTCAGCACCATATTCTGCCCAGCGCATCAGCAGGCCCGGCTGCACTTGCAGCAGGGGCGGCATTGGGGCTGGCGGTCTCATTGATACTTGTAACAACAGGTCTGTTAAAAAGAAGTTATGAATCTCAATCCGAGGAAATTGCTCAACAGGCCGGCGGGACTGCAAAGCAGGTAACTGATAAAAATGATTTTGACAGTAAGGCAGCCGAGCTGCCGGCTGAAAATTATAATCACCGGCTGGAGGCTCTGCGGGAAATCTTGTTTCTGCTGCCGGTCATAACTGCATCACTGGCATTTTACTGGCTGACAAGCCGGGTCGAGCCGGTGAATGCCTGGTGGAATAGTTTTTCGCAAAAGCCAGTCGCAGCAGGACTTCTGGGAAGTCTTCTGGGTTATTTTGTCGGTTGTGGAGTTGTCTGGGGAATCCGTATTTTTGGTACGCTTGCTTTCGGCAAAGAGGCGATGGGGCTTGGCGATGTGCATCTGATGGGAGCGGCAGGAGCGGTAATTGGGCCGGTATTTGTTACGCTGGCATTTTTTATTGCGCCTTTTTTCGGTCTGGCCTGGGCAGGATTTCAAATGTTTTTTAAAAAAATAAGACAAATTCCTTATGGTCCCTTCTTGTCTTTGGGTGTGTTTGTTGTTATGATTTTTCATAATTGGTTTATTGAACGGTTGTTTGCTTTTTATCTTTGAATGGAATGTCTGAAACTCAGGATTTAAGGAGATTACAAATGCGGATAGTCAGTAAAAAAATGATTGCGATGGCAAGTTGCTTTATGTTATTCAGCTTTGTATCAGGCTGCACCAACTGGAAGGCAAAATATGATGAGCTGAATTTAAGGTATCAGAATCAATTGGGTCTGAACGAGCGCGGGCAACAGGAAAACAGGCAGCTTGCCGAGGATGTTCTTGCCAAACAGCAGGAGATTGATGAGCTGCAAAAACAAATAGAACAGCAGAAGAAAACACCTGCACAGGCATCCGGCTTCGGGGAAGGCTACGATGTTCAATTCGATGCAAATGCCGGCACTATTACGGTAACTCTGGATAATACCATATTATTCGATTCGGGAAAGGTTGAGCTGAAAAAGGCCTCTATCACCGAGCTCGACCATATCCTTTCCGTGTTGAAGCAAAAGTATCCGAGCAAACAGATAGATGTCGTCGGCCACACCGATACTGACCCCATAAATAAAACGAAGGATTTGTGGAAAGATAATTGGGAATTGTCTGCTCAGCGTTCTTTGGCGGTCGTAAGGTATTTGATAGGTCGCGGTCTTGACCCCAAGCTGGTTCGGGAAGTGGGTTGCGGCGAGGCAAGGCCGGTGGCCTCCAATACATCAGTTCAGGGCAAGGCCAAAAACCGCAGAGTCGAAATAGTTGTCCATATAAAATAGCTCAACCCGGCCGATGGTTAGTCTAAATTGCTTGTCATAAATTGCCCGATTGCAGCGGGAGTATTTTTAAAAGAGCTGCTGCTGATATGTCCTTTTTTATCAATGCTTACGGTTACCGCTCCGTCTGTGTATGTAAAGAAAGTTTTTTGGGAGTTGGAGAGGATTTTCTTTACAGCGGCGGACTTGTTGATGCTTTTATATTGGTCCTGGCTGCAACTGCAGAGCGTTATATCCGCACCGAGCTTTTCGAGAAAATCCGGTTTTAAAGTGCTGACTGAGCCGTGATGCGGCAGGACGACAACATCGGTTTTTAAATCGGGATACAGCCTCATTACCTCATTTTGAGCAAACTGTTCTATATCGGAGCAGAGCAGAATTTTTCTGCCGGCAAGTTCGAGCAGTGTTACCAGCGAGGTGTCATTGTCACTCAATT
>CAZYWY010000234.1:0-4099 GCA_964651605.1 uncultured Pirellulales bacterium
GTGTGGGGATTAACATCCTCTGCATTGGTCAGTCGAATATGGTAGGAAATGGCAGTATTCATACATACCACAGTCTGGACCATGATATGGCTGGTCTTTACAGTAACAGCAGGCAATGGAAAAAATTTGCAGACCCCTATGACGGTGGCGGACTCACCACAGACACCGACTACGATTCGTGGATAGGTGTTTCTATGATTCCATATCTGCTAAACTCTCTTGCCCAGACCCTGCCCGGCGTTCCCATCGGGATAGTGCCGGCCGCAAAAGGTTCGACTCCGCTCCACGGAACGGACAAATTGTGCTGGCTATACCGTGACGAAACGAACCATTATAATTCGGATAATCTTTATGGTAATTCGATAACAAAGGCACAAACCGTGGGAGGCGTTGAACTCATTATCATGCATCAGGGAGAAACCGATGCGACCAATTCCGTCTCGACAGAGCAGTACATAGCAGACCTGAAAACTCTTCTCGCTCATTACCGTGAAGATTTGTACAAATCATTGCCTTTGTTTTTCTGTCAACTGGCCCGCTCATTTACCGCTATTGCCGAAAAGAAGCGCACCGACACCACAATGCAAGCAATTCGCTCTGCGCAATTGCTGTCCGATGATCCGAACAATCATCTATATCTGGCTGCATCGTGCATCGATGTACCCGTTCGGCCCAACGATGACCACTATTCCCAGAACGCCTACGATACAATTGGTGCACGTATTGCAAACTGTATTGCCTATTATTACGGCAAATCGAAATTTTATCGAGGGCCGTACATTGCCTCAGCGACACTCGGCGCAGACCGAAAGTCCATTGATGTATCAATCTCTCACAGAGGCGGAAATGACCTGACACCGAATTCCGGCATTACAGGATTTGATGTTCTTGGCTCAACAGGCGCCACACTAACCATAACATCTGCAGTGAAAATTGATTCGGCGAAATTGCGGATAAATTTGAGTGTTGCTGCACCTTCGGGACCGGTCAGTTTAAGATATCTCTATGGCAAAAGCCCGAACATAACAGGGGCTGTTCACGACAATTCCTCACTAAAACTTCCTTTAGAGCCGACTGCTGTACCCATTGTGGTATCCGAACAATGATAACACACAGTTACAAACTTAAGCTAAATAGAAACGCATAAAGTCTCATGCAGCTTTTTCACAAACGTCATCATGAGCGAACGTAAATCTCATCTTTTTACGATTGAGACCTCTGAATAACCCAGTTTTTCAAAAAAACATCTCGGTTTATGGCATTATATAGGCCATTTCACTGCGAAATATAGTAGTTTCTCAGGGGTCTCGATTATTAATAAGGTCATCCAAATGGAACTTTTTATATGAATCATTTTGCGTCTCTACTGAGTTTTGATTTATTGATTCGGAAACAATCCCATACAACTGCCGCTTACGGCAGGGGTATCACTTATGGCAGGAATATCGCTTGCTATTTTTTTCATTCGTTTAATTTTTTTTCATTCATAGATTCAGCAGCAATAAGGACTAATGAAAATCGAGGAAAAAACCCGCAGAAAAATTACAATTTCTCTCTTTACAGCCGGCCAAATTTCCATAAACTTGCCCATACAGATTCAATGGTCAGCACCACTAAATCTGGTAATATTTTCTGTAATAATTCTATATGTTGGGGTTTCCGCTTGCGGGTTCCCTGTTATGTCGCAAGGAGGCGTATAGATGCTTTGTAAGTTTAATCCTGAGAACCCATTTATGCCCGAACGAAATCAATCCGACAAAGTTGTCGGTAATGTGAAATCGAAGGGTTTGTGCATAGAACATTACTTCTCAACGCCCGGAGTACACCCTTATGAACAGTTTGAATGGGAAATCCGGTCGGCTACCATTACAGATGATGAAGGCAGAAAAATCTTCGAGCAGAATAATATTGAAGTGCCAGTCTGCTGGAGTCAGCTCGCAACAAAAGTAGTAGCGAGCAAGTACTTTTACGGTGATAACTCGACCGACCAGCGAGAACATTCGGTCAAGCAGCTTGTTCATCGGGTTTGTAAAACTATCGCTGAGCGTGGCAGAAAAGACGGTTATTTCGCCACCGAAAAAGACGCAGAGGTCTTTTATAATGAGCTGACTTGGCTGTGCGTGAATCAGTACGGCTCTTTTAATTCACCGGTATGGTTCAACGTCGGTCTTGCCGATGTTTATGATGTCAAAGGCGGCAGGCACAACTATTATTGGGATCCGCAGAGCAAGCAGGCTGTTCCCAGCGATGATGCATATCAATATCCGCAGGCATCGGCCTGTTTCATCCAGTCGGTCAAGGACTCGATGGAAGATATAATGCGCTTAGCTACAAGCGAGGCGATGCTCTTCAAACATGGCTCAGGCACAGGCACAGACCTGTCAACGCTGCGAAGCAGCAAAGAGAAACTCTCCGGCGGAGGCAAACCTTCAGGGCCGTTGAGCTTTATGCGAGTCTATGACCAAATCGCTGCGGTAATCAAATCCGGCGGAAAAACCCGCAGAGCCGCCAAGATGCAATCACTTAAAATTACCCATCCTGATATAAAAGAATTCATAATTGCGAAGATGGAGGAGGAGAAAAAAGCATGGGCGCTTATTGAGGCCGGCTACAATGGAGAGCATAACAACCAGGCGTACAACAGCGTGATGTTCCAGAATTCAAACCTGTCCGTCCGAATCAGTGATGAATTTATGCAGGCGGTCGAGAAGGACGATAAGTGGTACACTTATGCCGTTACCAGCGGGCAGAAAATGGACGAATATTCGGCAAGAGAGATGATGGAGCTTATTAGTGAAGGTACCCGCATCTGCGGCGACCCGGGTCTGCAATATGACAGCACCATCAATCGCTGGCATACCTGCCCGCACTCCGGGCGAATCAATGCTTCAAATCCGTGCAGCGAATATATGTTTCTGGACGACTCGGCCTGCAACCTCGCATCGCTGAATCTTATGAAGTTCCGCAGGCAGGACGGCTCGTTCGATGTTGAGAGCTTCAAAAAGGCGGTCAGAGTGTTCATTATCGCCCAGGAGATTCTGGTTGATAACGGCAGCTATCCGGACAAAGTCATCGCAGTCAACAGTCATCTTTATCGTCCGCTTGGGCTTGGTTTTGCTAATCTCGGCTCGATGATTATGAGCCTGGCACTGCCTTATGATTCTGTCCAGGCCAGGGCCATCGCAGGTGCTGTCAGTGCGATAATGACAGGGTCAGCTTATCTGGCCAGTGCGGAAATCGCAGCACTAAAAGGCCCGTTCGAGCAGTTCGATAAAAACCGTGATGCAATGCTCAAGGTTGTCAACATGCACCGCCAGCATGCAAGTGATATTCCGGAGGCTCATTGTCCGGATTATCTGCGAAACGCCGCCAAGGATATATGGGACCAGGCGTTCGATGCCGGCTCAAAAGCGGGCTTCCGCAATGCTCAGGTTACAGTTCTTGCCCCGACCGGCACTATCGGGTTTATGATGGATTGCGATACGACCGGCATAGAGCCGGACATCGCACTTGTCAAATACAAACTGCTGGCCGGCGGCGGAATGCTCAAATTAGTCAACAGAACCGTGCCGATGGCCCTCGAAGGACTCGGCTACAGCGCTGATGAAGTAAAGGCTATCTGTGATTATATTGATGAAAAAGAAACAATTGAAGGGGCGCCAAAACTCAATCCCGACCATTTGCCTGTCTTTGACTGTGCCTTTAAGCCGCGAAACGGCAAGAGATTCATCCACTATCTTGCGCATCTGAAAATGATGGCGGCAGTGCAGCCCTTCATCAGCGGCGCAATAAGCAAGACTATAAATATGCCCAAAGAAAGCACAACTGAGGATATAATCGCAGCCTATATGGATGGCTGGAAGCTCGGCTTAAAGGCAGTTGCGATATACAGGGACGGCTCGAAGATGCTCCAGCCTGTCTCGACCAAAAAACACAAACAGGGCAAAACCGCTGCAGCAAGTACCGAAGCACAACCGGCTGCCAGGCCTTTCAGACGCCGTCTGCCGGATACCAGAGACAGTATTACTCATAAATTTTCCGTTACAGGACATGAAGGCTACCTGACGGTGGGGCTATACGAGGATGGTCAGCCTGGTGA
>CAZYWY010000235.1:0-4076 GCA_964651605.1 uncultured Pirellulales bacterium
TGTTGAACTGCTGAATTTGCTTGGTTTATCAGAACGGCTCAAACATAAACCTTATCAGCTCTCCGGCGGTGAAAGGCAGAGAGTGGCTATCGGCAGGGCACTGGTGAATGAGCCGGCTTTGGTTTTGGCAGATGAGCCGACAGGAAACCTTGACTGGACGACAGGAAGCAGTATCCTGGATGTTCTTGAGAGGCTCAACAAGGCTGGGCAGACCATTGTGATGGTAACGCACGACCAGAGAATCGCACAAAGGGCTGGGCGAATTGTAACTCTGCTCGATGGAAAAATAAAAGGTTAGTTGTAGATGAGTAGATGAGTTTATTAAATAAATTTACTCATCAACTCATTAACGCATTTACTCATTAACTAATTTAATAAGTGCGCTCAATGTAAGAGGATTTCTTATGGGTTTGAAAATCTGGCTTGATGGCAGACTCGTTGAAAAAGAAGATGCGAAAATCTCGGTATTTGACCACAGCCTGCTTTACGGCGATGGCGTCTTTGAGGGCATCCGTGTCTATAACGGCAAAATTTTTGAAATGGACGCCCATCTCAAAAGGCTCTATCAATCCGCAAAAGTGATTCGCCTTCCAATTTGTCGCAGCGAAAGTGAGCTTGCTGAGGCTATGCAGCAGACTGTCCAGGCCAATGGTATAATCAACGGTTATATCCGGCTGGTTGTAACAAGAGGCTGTGGCAATCTTGGGCTGAACCCATTTATGTGCAAAAACAGTTCAACATTTATTATAGCTGACCAAATCCAGCTTTATCCCGAAGAGCTTTATGAAAAAGGAATGAAGCTCATCAGCGCTACTACCGTGCGTATTCACCCGCTGGCTATTCCACCCCAGGTCAAGAGCCTTAATTACCTAAATAATATCCTGGCAAAAATCGAAGCCCTGGATGTGAATGTGCCTGAAGCTATTATGTATAACCACGAAGGATATGTGGCTGAAGCAACCGGCGACAATGTTTTTATCGTCAGAGAGGGCGTGATTTATACCCCGCCTTCGGAGGCCGGCGCTCTTGAAGGAATTACCCGGCGAGTTGTTATCAAACTTGCTATGGAGGAGAAACTCAGAGTGATAGAGAAAAACCTGACGAGGTTTGATTTGTATGTTTGTGATGAATTGTTTCTCACCGGCACAGCAGCGGAGGTTATCGGGATAGTTGAAATCGATGGCAGAACTATCGGAACCGGCGAGCCGGGACCTGTCACAAAATTACTCAGAGACAAATTCTTCAAATATGCCCATAAAATGTAGAGTACCGGCGTTTAAGCTGATAAAAGAACATCTGAGCCGGGTAAAAGAGCTGATTGACGAGCAATTGACCACCTTGGAACGTCGTTCGTCGTTCGTATCTCGTGTCTCGAAAAACAAGATACGAAAAACGAGACACGAAAAAAGAGCTACGAGAGACGAATTATGCAAGTATATGCGCAATAACAACGGCAAGATGCTCCGGCCCGGGCTGGTTCTGCTTGCAGGCGCATGCTTTGGGGACATTACAGACGAACATATCCGGGTTGCCGCTATGATTGAGATGGTACACAATGCTACCCTGCTGCACGATGATGTTATTGACAACGGGCAGCAAAGGCACTCGAAGCCCACTGTGAATAAGCTCTGGGGCAATGAGTCGGCTGTGTTGCTCGGCGATTTTCTGCTTGGCAGGGTTTTCCGGCTCGCTACAGAGCTTGAGCCAAGAGCAGCTAAGATTATTGCTTCAACTGCTGTATGGGTTTGCGAAGGAGAGCTGCGACAAATCGAACAAAAACAGAACTGGCAGCTAAGTGAATCTGAATATATAGATATTATAAGTCAAAAAAGTGCTGTTCTTTTCAGCAGTTGTTGTACTCTCGGTGCTGTGTTGGCCGGAGCTGATGAATCTGCGGTGAAATTGTTATCAGATTTCGGCCTCAATGCCGGCATAGCATTCCAAATCACCGATGATTTGCTTGATATTCTCGGCGATGAAAAACAAACAGGCAAGACTTCCGGCTGCGACCTTGATGGCAACAAGCTGACTTTGCCTGTTATACACATGCTCAGAACAGCAAAGCCGGTGAAGAAAAAACAAATCAAATTACTTCTGGCAGAAGTGAAAACGGCGAATGATAAAAAGACATTTGTTGAAATGCTGAACAGTTCAGGCAGTATTGATTATGCGAGGGAAAAGGCTGATGAATATACTGCCGCAGCGGTTCAGGCATTATCAAATATTGAACCCAGCGATGCGAAAAACGCCCTGCTTGAAACCGCTGAGTTTATAACCAGCCGAACAGAGTAGGGGGGTAATTAGTATCTCAAACTGACCGATTCAAAATGTCATACCCGCGCAGGCGGGAATCCAGGTTTTGACGCCGATTTTTTCCAAAAAATTGCTTGTCTTATTTTCTGGTTCAATGATATAAAGTATCTTGAGTCTGGAAGGTATGGTTTTGTCTTGCAGAAAATAATAGGTATGGTGTCCCCAGATTTGGCTTTTTTCAGCAATGCTATAGCGGTTTTTGATGGCAAAACCAAGGTTCTTTTGTTGTATTTTTGGTATTATGCAACAGGCTCTATAGAAAGAATATGATGTCAACTTGACTGTACATAAGGTTATAAAATGTAAGTTATTTTAAGGAGGTCAACTATGAAAACTTATAATATGACGCGAAGAACTAAATACCTTTTAGGAGTAATCGCAACAGGTTTCCTTCTCTCAATTCACCCAGTCACAGCAGCACAATCACCAACCGTGAAAGGACTCCAAAACGTCAAAATTGAAGGCCATTTCTTTACAACATCGATTTCAGGTACTCAAGAAAGGATCTACACGAAAGAACCCTCAAAATTCCGTTATCTGGTCTTGGTGCTCTCGGCGACATTAGAGAAAGGAGAGGGGCGAATTTTTGCTCATGATTTTACATTACGATATTTTCACAAGGATGAGAGAGAAGACCGGGGTGGATGTAGAGGGATGGCGATGTCCAAAGAGACAGCACCAGAGAGAATATTTGATTTAGGTATATATGCTTTAGGGGAGTACAGTCAGATAAAATTGCATAGTGGTCAGAATCGTTTTGCGTTATCGTTTTTTATCGGATCAGATGTAGAGATTATCGATCTCTATCTGCTCGGCATGGCTGAGCCATTAACCTATCGTATCGGGACGGATCGCTTGTATAGTGTTTTTATTACCACAAATACTGATACGAAGACACTTTTGCAAGCAAAGGAAATCATCCAAAAAGGCAACTATAAAATTATAGACGCTTCAGAAAATCTTACAAAAGAGGAAACGGGAATCACGATCCATTACTGTGAACAAGCCGAAAACCAAGCGAGAGAAATTTCTCAACGATTGATGATAGAATTAGGTAAGGCTACAGTACTTAAGAAAATGGAGCTTATCACTGATGTAGATGTCGTGGTATGGCTTGGAAAATAGCTACGTACGGCGTTACATTGAATAGTTTATAAAATTGTGCCAGAAAACTCACAAGCTTGCTTGTGGCAGCATATCTGGCATATCTGGGGACACCATACTTAATTCAGAAGTGTCATATTAAGAAAGCTGTGATGAATATGCTCGGTGTATTTAATAATCAGAATCGGCATTACTTCTATTTGCTTACCTGCTTTTACCTGCCAGGAGTTGAGACTGGTTTGTAGGGGGCAATGTGTGCTGTGATTTGTCCTTTTTCGATGTTGAATTTTTCCAGCCGCAGCGATTTTTTCTCTATGCTGAAAACGGGGTCAAACGGTTCTTCATTCAGTAACGATGCGACGATTCTGGTTTTTATATCCGACATATCGGCATTAACTTCGGTAAGTTTTTGTGCGTACATCTTTTTTGCCATTGTTTTGGCGAGCGGTGTTAGATTCAAAGCGCCGACCTTTACAGTAGCAACATGCATATTTAAGAGGCCATCATCGTTGAGCCGGGGTTTTAATTCGATTGTCACGATAAATTCCACCCCTTCCATATCTGCGGTTCCCATCAATACAATCGTCCCCGGCAATAACAAACCAGCAGGGGCGTAAAGCATAACTCCGTTATTCTCAATCGGCCAGTCAACCAGTTTG
>CAZYWY010000236.1:0-4030 GCA_964651605.1 uncultured Pirellulales bacterium
GCCGCCGGTAGCATCTACATATACGGACGTCGCATAAGAAACATAAATATCTCCATTGTGGCCGAGATAAGCCGTTTGTCCATCCGCACTGAAACAGCCAAGTCCATAATTTTCCGGCCAATAATCTAATAGTTGAGGAGTGCCAAAAGTGTCGTTTATGCTCAAACGCGTACTCATATAATTATGATATGCACCGCCATCATTACGAACAAAATACAGTGTCAATCCATCACTATTTAAGACGACTGGTCTTGAATCAGCAGATGTGTTAATTTCACTCAAGGCACGGATATTGGTGAACGGTGAATTTTTATCGCTTCGGCTCGCTGTATACAGGACGCCTGTACTGCTATTGGGAAATATATTAAAAACAATAGACAGTTCATCCTCTGAAAGTTCCGGATTGGCTGCTTGGCCAAAATTATTAAGCTCAGTCAAATTTTGAGGTGTACCCCAGGGTTCAGAAGTTGTGTTTCTTTTACTCTCTTTTATATGCCAGGTACGTGCGAAATACATACGCAGGTTATCAGATGATACCCAGGGATTAGTTTCATGTTCGTTACAAGCCAGCTCATCGATGATAGATATATTGGAAAAGATACCTGACGGCGTTGAACGTTTCGCCTGATACAACTGATTCCAATAATGAGTGGCAGTGCCGCCACGAGTAAAATACAGTGTCAAGCCATCGTAGGAAAGAAATGAAGGCCCCTCAGAATAAGGACTGCTTGCTTCGCTTACAAGCACTGGCTCTGTCCATTGTGCAAAGACCTGGCCAGACAGACTTAACAACACCACGGCAGTAAAAACCACCAAATAAACCCTAATCTTCATAATACTCTCGCCTCTCTATACAAATGAAGCCGTAAATAAATTGCCCGAAAATCACGCTACAGCTAATCTACTATAATAAGGACGTAAATTGCAAGAAAAAAATTGCAAAAAAACGGTCAGTCCGATTTATTAGGCGTAAGAATCCCAAATAATTGATAAAATGCCCCTATTCCCACCATAAAAACCGTAGCAGAAAATATTAGCATAGACATAAGCAAAGCCGATGATTTTTCTACGTTATACAGCGATAACAAGGATGTTATTGTTGCCTCCCTGACGCCGAGATTGGCGATTGATATGGGTACTCGCTGCAGTATAAAGATGACCGTCCACAACCAAACCAGTACCATTATAGATATGTTCACATTTGCCGCCTTGGCCGCAAAAACATATAAAATGACACCACCGACCACAGTGCCTATTGTGGAAATCAAAGCCATAAGGAAATGAAACCGGTATTTAAGAGTCTGAAAAACCGAAATCTGCATAAGTACCTGGCCGGCTCTCTGTCGGAGCGCAGCAGGTAAAGGGCGAAGTAAATAATTTACAGCATTCATGATTTTGCCACCCGTCCGTTTGCCCAACAATAAAATTGCTCCTGCGACAACCGCAACCAGCAAAACGACGCACACAAAAGGCAATATAAACTGATTTTTTGTATTTGCTGCACCGAGTTTTACAGGGTTGGTTAATGCAAGTGTCCCCAGCCCAAAAACCATCATAATAACCGTAGTCGAAAGCTGGTTATAAACAAGGCCGCTGAACACGGCAGCCCCTTTGCCCGTCCTTTTTATAAGGAGGTACCACTTAACAGCCCAGCTTAGCATACCAGGCATAACCATTCCATAAAGTGTAGTTACTGCATTGATGCCGAATATCCTTGCAACGCTGACATCAAAGTCCTGTGTTTTTAGAATCAGTCGCAGCTTGTATGAATTTACCAGGAACATAAAAATGGTTGCTGCCCAGACCCCAATTAAATATTGCCAGTTTGCAGCTATGATAGTCTGCCAAAATTCTCTAAGATTAGTTTTGTGGAAGGCCAACACCAGCAAAGTTGTTGTGACAAGAATCCTGATAAAAAGTTTTAAGAGTTGTACGCTTTTTTGAGCCATAAAAAACCAGCAAATTTAACAAAAAAACCATCCTTCAAATATCAATTCGGTTACCATTTTGCTTGATTGAACCGATATTATATATGATAATTCAGTTTTCGTCCTTATGAATAAACGAATATCCAATCTGAAAATATTACAAAAGCTCAAAGAAGACCTTAAGCAGGGCAAGACCCTCATAACGTTCACATTTCTACAAACGGCTGGAGCAATTTTCGGAATGGCTGCGCCACTGGTGATTGCGAAGCTCTTTGCAAAAGATATGTGGAACAGGTATTCCCTGTGCGAACCCGTCATTTTCTTCTTTTCCGCTCTTTTCATACTGTCTGCCAAAACACCGTTTATTGTCTATGCTAATGAAGAAAGAGGTAAAACAGGCTCTATCCGCAAGACATTTTCAATTCAATGTATTTTTTTTGCGACGAGTATCAGCCTTTTCCTAATTGTAATCAGCGTTTTCGGTAAAAACATTACTGCCTTTGCCGAAATTAATCGAGTGGAATTGATATATGTAGCGATGGCGTTTTTTGCTTTTATTATGAAAGATTTTGCCGGCAATTTATTTATGGCTTTGAATCGCCGGACCGAAAACGCACTTTTAGAATTTGCATTCGGGATATTGACTCTGACTTTTATGGTTGTGTTTTATCTGTTCAACTGGATTGACCTAAAATCGATTTTTCTTTCCTATTTTCTTGCTTCTTTAATGGTTCTGGCAGTTTCTCTTACCTCGATTGATTTCAAATTACTTTTACCTCTTGATTTTAATCGTAAACACTTTTCAGAGATGTTAAACTTTACCCTCTGGGGGATGGCAGGAGCTCTTTCGAGCTATATCATAAATTGGGCAGGTGTTCTGCTTTTAAGATATTATGCAACTATTGATGAGAGCGGGACGTATAATCTTGCTTTTAAGTTTTTCAAAGGGTTCACTATTCTGACGTATATTGCGTCAGGCTATTTTCTGCCGCACATCAGTGAAAATATCGACAATGTAAAAAAGATAAAAGCATATCTTTATCATAAACGGCCTCGTATTCTGCTGCTGGGAGCAGCTGGTCTTGCTCTGGCGTGGGTAATTATGCCGTCTGTTTTAAATTTGTTATATCCGGGCAAATATGAAGGGATTGGGCTGGTTATAAGAATCCTGCTGATAGGCAATATAGCTTTTCTATACACTGCGATGTACTATCCGCTTTTTGTCGCATTAAAGGCATATAAGTTTATTCAGATAACAAATGTTACCCAGGTAATTATTAACATTGTTTTAAGCCTTATACTCATCAACCGCAATGGTCTTATAGGAGCCGCGATTGCAACCGTGCTATCATATATTTATCTGGCGGTTGTGACCGAGTGGTATTACAAATTGAAGCTAAAGAAGCTACTACTTCAAAATTTTCAGGAAGAATGAGCCTGAATCGAATGCTAAGACTTTTGACCTATATATATTAGATGGGGCTGCTTTTTCCCGAATATCCACAGATCGGTTTTAATCAATATATGCCGCAACAAACCTATCTTGCCGCTCTCTCTGAGTCGTGTCGCCTTGCACACTACTTCCTTAAAGCCGTTGTCACGCATAGCTGATGACAAGCTGACTCTTGTCCATGAGCTAACATGCTGAACCTTGTGAAAGATACATCCGCACTCTGGACACATAATCTTGGATTTTTCCAGGTCTTCTTCGTTGTCTGTTACAACCACTGCATATCCACCCTTTCGGATTACGCGATAAAGTTCTCTTAGTGTTTGAGGTAGATCTTCTTTTAGTATATGTTCTATTGCCGTTATGAAAAAGACAACATCAAATCTGTCGCCAGGCAGGAGTGTAGGCAATCCATCTGCTAATGTCACCCCCTTAAAAGATTTTTCGTTATGCAGTTTACTCTCCACCAACTTTACAGAATTTAAAGAAAACTCCAGCCCTTCTGCGGATATACCCCTTTTGACGAGCTTACCAAGAAGATGACCCCCTCCACAGCCAAAGTCCAATATATTGCCCTTCAAATCATGATATCGCCTGACCATTTTTATAAGCGAATCACCTACCATATCACTGAAATACTTGCCTTCGTAAA
>CAZYWY010000237.1:0-4020 GCA_964651605.1 uncultured Pirellulales bacterium
CTCGGAAAAATCGATGTTGACATCCAGCTCACCGCCCGCTTTATGGGCGATAAAAGGGTGCTTAACGACATTAAACTGCTGGCCGAATCAGGCTATGGCGAGGATAAGTTCGGCAATAATGTCCCTTTGCCCGATAAGTTGTCGTACCTGCGACAATAAAAAACTTCGCAGATGCGAATGTGCGAATTTTAATTATTAGTGTTATTTAATTTTGTCTTGATGAAAACAAGACGAATCTATTTTTTCCTGCTTGTGCTGTTGCTGGTCTTTGGTGTATTTACCTTCGAAGCAATCTTGCGTAGGCCAATCGGCGGGGTAATCCGAATCGTAAAAGGTCAAAAAACAATTGAAGACCGCATCAGCCAATTCGGTGAAATAGTACATAGCCGGCTGGCTCCGGATTTTGAACGAATCGGTGTTATTTATCCGCCTGAAAGGATAATTCTTATCGGGCTTAAACAGGAAAAGGTGCTTGAGGTCTGGGTGTCTGATGAACCAAAGTTCCTGAAATCATACCCGATTCTCGGAGCCAGCGGCAGTCTCGGCCCGAAATTAAAGCAGGGTGACAGACAGGTTCCAGAGGGATTTTATAAGATTGAATCCCTTAATCCCAATAGTTCGTATCATCTTGCACTTCGTATAAACTACCCAAATCAGTTTGACAGAGACAAGGCCAAAATCGATGGCCGTAAGAATCTTGGCGGCGACATTATGATACACGGCAGAAAAGGCTCAATCGGCTGCCTGGCGATGGGCGACGAGGCTATTGAAGAGCTGTTTGTCCTCGCTGCTGAAACCGGAATCCAAAATATTTCGGTCATCATAAGTCCTGTGGACTTTCGTATTAGAGAATTGCCGTCCGATATGCCGGTCGTTCCGACCTGGACAACTGAGCTATACGATTCTATCAGGCAGGAATTAAATAAATTCCCAAAAACAGCAAGATAGATTCATACTATAACAAAGATTTCTTTCCAGAGATAAATTGCGGAATGCGATATAGAATAAAAACGTTGAATTTAATTGCCAAATCATAGGAAATTTATATCATAATAAGGTCAGATTTAGTTGTCAGGAAAATATTGTTTTGAATTTTGGAATGTGATATGAAAAAGATTATTTTCTTATTATGCTTGTCCGGTTTAGTGTTTTATATTGCCGGCTGCCGGGCCCCCGCTCCTGCGCCTGTTAAGCCCCAGTATGATAGACCCCTGCCGGAAGGTCAGTACGCTTTGCGTAAAATTGAACCCGCTGAGATACCGGATTTTTCGATGGCTTGTCTTGACCTTAGCCAGCTTCACTCTGCGACGACAAACAGCCTGAACTATCTGGCAAAACCGTCAAGTCAGAAATTTTTTCCGGTTAGCGGTATAACCCACAGCCAGGCTCAGGAAAGCCTCAAGGAATTTGCCAGGCTGCTCGATTCCGGCCTGAAAGGCACAAAACTGAACGAGACAATCAGACAGAAGTTCGACGTCTATATGTCGGTCGGATGCGATGACAGAGGGACTGTGCTGTTCACAGGCTATTATACGCCGATTTTCGATGCCTCACTGACGCAAACCGGTCGTTTTCGCTATCCGCTTTACAAAACACCGTCTGATTTGGTGAAAAATGCCGATGGTGAAATACTCGGACGCAAAGGAAAAGATGGGAGAATCACTCCATATCCCAGCAGGGCGGAAATCGAAAAGTCGGGTATGTTAAAAGGCACTGAACTGGTCTGGCTTAGCGACCCGTTCGAGGCTTATGTAGCCCACGTGCAGGGTTCTGCCAGACTTAAGTTGACCAGCGGCGAACAGATTACCGTTGGGTATGACGCAAGTAATGGTCAGGAATACCACAGTGTTGCCCAGGAAATGGTCAAAGACGGCAAAATACCCGCTGACAAGATTAGCCTTGCCGCAATGATTGATTATTTCAAAAAGCACCCCGGCGAAGTTGATATGTATATGCAGCGAAATCCGAGGTTTGTATTTTTCACAAAGTCGCAGGGCAATCCTTTGGGATGTCTGAATGAGCCTGTAACAGAACTCCGCTCAATCGCCACAGATAAGTCGATATTTCCGCGTGCCAGCCTTACATTTATATCAACAATTCTGCCCAGTGCAGTCGGCGGAAGTATTACCAATCGGGTTTATAGCGGTTTTGCTCTCGACCAGGACGCAGGTGGTGCGATACGGGCGCCAGGCAGATGCGATGTCTATATGGGCGTAGGGCCGACAGCTGGCAAACTGGCAGGACAGACTTATCAGGAAGGCAAACTGTATTACTTATTTCTAAAGTTGAAATAGAAATCAGCTAACAAATTTCTGTTAGATCCTGCAAAGGTATGTATTTTGATGTTCCGCACGTGCAGGGACTTGGAATTTACCGATATGAGCGTTGTAGAGATTATTGTACCTGCACTTCGCTTACAAACTGCTTTGTCAAGGCGATTATTTCTTTAGCGGATTTATCATTAAGACATTCGAGCATTTCATCAATGGCATCACATCTGGCTTTCTCTGCCCTCTCGTCAGCTTCAAGTGATGGTAGTTCTACCTGGAGAAAATAGTTAATTACGTTGTTTTGTAAGGATTCCTCGCAACCTTCGAAGATTTTAGTAATACATTGATAAACATATAAAGGTGGACCTTTTATTGGTGCGGGCTTGCCGTCTCTGACCAGTTCCAGTATTTCCCGCAAAAAACTTGCGCGATAAATGGGGGCATACTCTCTTAATTCATCCAGGTATTTTGCCAGATAGGTGTACCCTGCGGTTGAGATGTTTCTACCTCCATATAGCATAATACTACCTCCCTAATTAAGATACCTGCACAGTTCCACGGAAACACACGCATAAATGCCTGGCAACAATGCAAGGCTTTAACATAACAGCAATTTGACTTTTTTAAAAGCATTCATAGATATAATTTTACCACGTCCCTGTTGTCAGTCAAGAAAGATAGTTCTTTTGTTTTTTTGTAATGAAAAATACAGCTCTTGGTTTTTTGCGAACCCGAGCACAATCTTTACTGTATAAATACAAAGGTGCTATTATGAAGACAAAAAAATATATTTTACATATATGGAATCTTTCGGCTGTTTCTTTGATTATTTTATCTATCGCTGGTTTATTGTTGAGCAGTGCTGCCGAAAAAACCGGAAAGACAGCCAGTAACAATACGGGCAATCCAGGAACGGAAAAGAATATGTACAAGAAATTGACTCCGGAAGAAAAAAGAGTAATTATTAATAAAGGCACAGAAAAGCCATTCAGCGGCAAATATAATGACTTTTACGAAGACGGGATTTACACCTGCAAGCAATGTGGTGCAGGGCTTTACCAGTCCAGCTCCAAGTTCAAATCCGGCTGCGGCTGGCCGAGCTTTGACGAGGCGATTCCAGGAGCAGTAAAGCAGCAAAAAGACGCAGACGGCATTCGTACCGAGATTCTGTGTGCAAACTGCGGTGCGCACCAGGGACATGTTTTTACCGGCGAGGAGCTGACAGCTAAAAATGTCCGTTATTGTGTGAACTCCATTTCAATGAATTTTATACTGGTTTCCGGGATTGAAAAGGCGATTTTTGCATCAGGCTGTTTCTGGGGCACTCAGTATTATCTCCAGAAGGCACCAGGCGTTTTGGCCACTATTGCTGGTTATACCGGTGGAGATGTTAATAATCCGACTTACGAGCAGGTTGCCACAGGAAAGACAGGTCATGCGGAATCTGTGGAAGTTATTTTTGACCGCTCTAAAACCAGTTACGAGAAAATTGCAAAGCTGTTTTTCGAGACGCACGATTTCACACAGCTTAATCGCCAGGGGCCGGATATTGGAAATCAATATCGTTCGGCGATTTTTTATTTAAATAAAAATCAAAAAAAGATTGCCGATAACCTTGTCAGCCAGCTCAGGAAAAAGGGTTTTGGCGTGAAAACAGAAATTACCCCTGTGGGCAAATTCTGGCCAGCGGAGCTGTATCATCAGAACTATTACAACAATACACAAGGCATTCCATACTGTCACACCTATA
>CAZYWY010000238.1:0-4019 GCA_964651605.1 uncultured Pirellulales bacterium
TCTATGCTCGAAAAGGTGGTTTCAAAATATAAACTCAGCAGCTTCTCAGAAATAAAAAACGACTGGAGATGAATGAATTGAAAAATTCTTTCAACTGACTATGAATCCCCGTACTTTGATTTATGCGATAATGGTAATAACATTGGTGTCCTGCCTGCTGCTGTCCTGTCAGCAGCCGACCAAGCCGGCGAAACCGGAAAGCACAAGCACAAATGCAGATAAAGTCTTCCTGATGCTGGATTTTAAGCCGGGTAAAACCCTGCGGTACAAATTCATCTCCAGCAGGGATATAACAATCAAATGGAATTCCCCCGAAGAAGATACATCAACTGCGGACAGCACCTCAAGCAAATCCTCCGAGTCGCTCGAAATTGTCGTAGCATTTACGCCGGGCAAGGTGGACCCTTCCGGCCTGGCTACTATCAATGCGACCTGCGAATCTGTGCTGGTCAAGCGAAGCGACGGCTCACAAACAGATGCAGTAAAATATTTCGCCGGCAAAAGTTATTTATTCACCGTAAGAGCTTCCGGTCAAATAGAGGATAACTCGCAGCTCAATGAACTACTCAAGCAGGCCGGCGAAAAGGCATTTGTTGCCGAGGCCGGCGGCGAGCGAACCAAAGAGCAGGATATGCTCGGCGACTACATCGCCACCCAGTGGTTTTTGTGGGATTCGGTATCGAGCATACCAAATGCCGCACAGGGCGTGCAAATCGGACAAACCTGGCAGTCGAAACTCTCTGTCCCAACTCCGATGGTCAGCAGGCTGGCAAGAAATGTCTCATACAAGCTCGATAAAATTAGCCAAAGTCAAAATAGTCGGCTTGTTTTAATAAGCAGCTCATTCAGCAAGGCCGACTCAGTGCCGGAAAGCTGGCCCGTGCCATACACAGGCAGGTTCCTGATGAAAGGCAAATTCGGCCTGCTTGGAGGTTACAAACTGCTCGATATTGCCGGACACGGCGAAGAACTTTTCAATGTCGATGCGGGGCGTCCGGAACAATTCAGCCAGCAATACCAGTTAAAGCTGCAGGCCTCTTTGCTGCCGGGCATCAGCGTCAGCCCTGAAATAATCATCGTACAAAACCTTACAATGAAAATTATCGAGTAGTGAAACTAAACCGCAGAACAACACAGGTAACCAATACTATGGAACAGGATATTTTATGGGCGCCCTGGCGAATCGGATATGTGCAGGGCATTGACCAGGACAAGCAGTGCTTTATTTGTCATTATCAGCAGAATCCCCAAAACGACACCGAAAACCTTGTCCTGTGGCGAACCGCCGACAGTATCGTAATACTGAATCGCTTTCCCTATAACAACGGCCATCTGTTAATCGCACCGGTGCGTCACATTGCCGAGCTGGCTCAGGCAAGTGACCTGGAACTGCTCGATATGACCAGACTTATAAGAGAAGCGCAAAAGGCGCTGTCTTTGACAATCAAACCTCACGGCTTCAACGTCGGGATGAATTTCGGCCGATGCGCCGGGGCCGGGCTGCCGGGACATCTGCACATTCATATCGTACCCCGGTGGGATGGTGACACGAATTTTATGAGCGCCTGCAGCCGGACCAAAGTTATCAGTCAGAGCCTTGCCGAGCTGCTTGAGCAATTGAAGCAAGCCAGCAGAGTACACAACCTGCCGGATTTAAAGGAAAATCCGTAAAATTATGCCTGAAGAATTCAGCCGCTATGCTGTTACAGAAAACACGAGCCGGGGACGTGCTTTCGTGGAAAAACCCCACCCGTACCGTTCGGATTTCGAGCGTGACCGTGACCGCATCATTCATTGCTCTGCGTTTCGCAGGCTCGAGGGCAAGACTCAGGTCTTTACCACCGGCCTGGATGACTATTACCGCACGCGCCTGACCCACAGTATCGAGGTTGCGCAGATTGGACGTACCGTCGCAAAACTGCTGGGCTTGAATGAAAGCCTGACCGAGGCAATATGCCTGGCACACGACCTGGGGCATCCGCCTTTCGGCCATTCGGGCGAAAAGGTGCTGAACGATTTGATGGCCGGTTTCGGCGGCTTCGAGCATAACAAACAGTCTTTGCGTATTGTCGAATTTCTGGAGCATCCGTATCCTGATTTTATCGGGTTGAATCTTATGTACGAAAGCCGGCTCGGATTAGCCAGACATTCAAGCCCTTATGACAAGTCGCGGGATACAACTTTCAGCGAAGTCAACTGTTCCCTTGAAGGGCAGATTGCTAATCTTGCCGACCGCATCGCATATAACTGTCACGACCTCGAGGATGGTATGCGAGCAGGCCTGCTCGACAACGAAAAAATAAAGTCTGTGAAAATAGTAACGCTGGCGCAGGAGAAAATAAACGCAGATGCAATCAGCGACAGGACCATTTACAGGACCAGAACCGCAAAAGCTATTATAGATATGCTCGTAAGTGATTGCCTTCAGGAAAGTAAAAGAAAGCTGGCCGAGGCGGATATAAAGTCACTCGATGACATATACGATTGTGAAGAAAATCTGATTATGCTTTCAGCAGGGAGTGAAAAGAACCTTGCCGAGCTTGAAGATTTTCTGATGCAGAATTTTTATCTGCACAGGACGCTGCGCAGCACGGCGAAAAAGGTCAAAACCCGCCTGGAAAAACTTTTTGAAAAGCTCCTGCGCCAGCCGACCCTGATGCCGGGCTATTTCCAGCGATTTATAGAAAAAGAAGGGCTGCAACGAACGGTCTGTGATTACATCGCCGGTATGACCGACCGGTTCTGTCTGAAACTGCTTAAAGAACTTTAATTTGAGAGGTAGAATATGAAGAAGTACATAGTATATGTTATAGCACTTGGGATAGTGACTATTTGGGCTATATTTGCCTGTATTTACATCGGAGTTGAAGACGGCAGTTCGGGCCTTAGCATATTTGGGAAACTCTGTGGAATATTTTTCATCCCCGGCGGTATAATTTTGACACACGGCGGCAGTTTCTCAAATGCTGATATCCCTTTTGCAGCAATTATTAGCTGGTTTATATTTGCATTAATAATTGTCGGAATTGTGCAAATCGTTCGTATATTATGTAAATACAAAAAAGAATCTAAAACAGTTATGGAATAATATAATGTTGACTTTACGACAGTTTTTGAGACCACTGGATTGATTTTATGGGCTAATAAAACATGAGAGCAATTGAACTAACATCTCTTGGGCAAATGAGGCTGGGTAATATTCCACAGCCCAAAATAGAAAAAGACACCGATGTTCTGCTGAAAATCGAAACAACCGGCATCTGCGGCTCGGACGTTCATTACCACCAGACCGGCAGAATCGGCTCGCAGGTTGTAAAATATCCGTTCGTGGTCGGTCACGAAAGTGCTGCGACTGTCCAGGCCGTCGGCAGGGCGGTCAGCCGGGTTAAAGTCGGCCAGCAGGTAGTGATAGAGCCATCGGTCGCCTGTCACAAATGCGACCAATGCAAAGCAGGCCGGGAAAACACTTGTCGCAATGTGCTTTTTCTCGGTGCGCCGGGTCAGCTCAGCGGGTCACTGTGCGAATATATTGTTATGCCGCAGGAGAATTGCTTCCCGACGGATGGAGCAATTACCCTTGAGCAGGCTGCATTATGCGAACCTTTGTCAATCGGCATATACTCAGTTAAAAGTGCTCGTATGCCGGTTGGCGCCAGTATCGCAATCCTCGGCGCCGGGCCTATCGGGCTTAGCGTCCTGCTGGCTGCGAAAGTAAATAATGCAGGCAGGATGTATGTCACGGACAAGATTGATGCTCGTCTGAACGCAGCCCGAAATCAGAACATCACCTGGGCGGGCAATCCGGCCCGGACAGATGTCGTTGGTGACATTCTTGCCGCCGAGCCTCCGGGTGTGGATATAGTTTTCGAATGCTGTGGCCAGCAGGAAGCTTTGGACCAGGCCATCGATATTCTCAAGCCGGGCGGCCTGCTGGCGATAGTCGGAATCCCACGAGAGGAGAGCATATCTTTCAATCCGGACAAATTCAGGCGAAAAGAACTGACGATTACTTATGTCCG
>CAZYWY010000239.1:0-3644 GCA_964651605.1 uncultured Pirellulales bacterium
CAAAATTTCTAATGCGGCCTTGCTGTCAACTGCCTCTACCTTTCCGGTTACGTGTTCGCCTCACTGACTGTCTGCTTTGTTATAAAATTCGCCCACTTTATATATCTCTCATTCAATAATTTTATGATGCAGTTCGTTTTTATGACTTTTATACCATCAATCTTCCTCAGAAAGACCCTTGGAAACTCTAAGCACTTCATCAGGTGTAGTGATACCTTTCATCGCCATTCGCATACCGGCTACTATCATTGGAACATAGTCGTCCGGCGCCGCCTTGACAATCGCCTCGGAGGTGGGTTTCCTGGTTATAAGGTCACGCAGCTTGAGGGTTATTCGGAGCATCTCGTAAATTCCCTTTCGACCGTAATAGCCGGTCCTGTTGCAATCATTACAACCAGCACCATGATAGAATACCGTATCAGCAGGAATCCCAAGCTGCTCCTTGACAGTCCCTAACAAAACTTCATCCGGCTCATAAGGCTCTTTGCACTTCGGGCATATCTTGCGGACAAGCCTTTGTGCCAGAATACCCTCAAGCGAGCTGCTTAAAAGGAATGGCTCAACACCCATATCTATAACCCTCGGAATAGCTCCGGGGGCATCGTTGGTATGGACTGTTGAGAACAAAAGGTGCCCTGTTAATGCCGCTCGAATTGCAATATTGGCAGTATCTGTATCACGAATTTCGCCGCACATCACAATGTCGGGGTCGTGACGTAAAATATTTCGCAGAGCTGAGGCAAATGTAAGACCTCTTTTGGGATTGACAGGCATCTGATTGATACCATCGAGCTGGTATTCTACAGGCTCTTCAATCGTTATTATTTTCAGCGTCGGGGTATAAATCTTCATCAAAGCGGCGTAAAGCGTTGTTGTCTTACCGCAGCCGGTCGGTCCGGTAACAAGCACAATGCCATGAGTTTTTCGCATACTAACAGAAAATGAATCCAGCACTTGCTGGTCCATTCCAAGGTCTTCAAGCTGCAACAATGATGCCGTTTTGTCCAGAAGTCTCAGGCATATAGACTCCCCATATACTGTCGGAATGGTCGATACACGGATATCAACCTTACCCTTGCGCCCTGTGAACTCAATATGACCATCCTGCGGTACAAATCTTTCCGCAATGTTCATATTGCCCATGATTTTGACACGCGAAGTTATAGCAGCACGCAACCTCTTCGAGCTTGGCGTCCTTTCCTGCAAAAGACCATCAATCCTGTACTTTATCTTGACCTCATGCTCGAAAGGCTCAATATGAATATCGCTTGCCTTTGCATCAACCGCCTCAAGTATAATCAAATTTACCAGGTTGATAAGAGAAGGCTCCCTTGCCATTTCCTGCAGTTTCGCAGCAGATATTTCTGCCCCAAGGTCGTCATCAGTCTCCGGCAATGTTTCCCCAGGAGCAAGATTATCCATCATTCTGGCCACATTACTTCCGTAAAATTTCAGTATCGCAGCCTCCAGTTCTTTCGGGTCAGCGTAATATCTGCGAATCGAATATCCAGTTACAAACCGCAGGTCCTCGATAATCCTGGGTTGAAACGGGTCGAGCATTGCCACCGCAAGCATCTGGTCGCCGTTCAGAGCTGCCGCTCCTTCATTCTCAAAACGTCTTTCAAAACGCAAAGGCAGGACATTATATTTGCTGACCAGTTCCGCAGGCACCAGTGAAATAATCTCTTTGCCTATCGAAATATCATTTAAATCCGCCTTGTCTATTCCTGCCTGCAGAGACAGTGCTTCATTTAGCTGTGTCTGTGTTACATAGCCCATCCTAAGCAAAATCTCGCCGAGACGTCTGTATTCGACTTTTTGCTCCTGCAGTGCAACTTCAAGGTTGGATTCTTCCAAATATGATTTTTCGCAGAGCAACTCACCTAACCTTTTTTTCCGTCTTATACTCATCTTCTGGTAGCCTTAAACTCAATTCATTTTCAATTTACAATTGTTACTTTTTTGTGCAAACAATCCTACAACCATCGAAATAGACGTTTGCCAACGGGATTTCATTACAAAAAAATCTTATCTATATGGGAAATATATTGCAACTCTGCATACTGCGAAGTGATTGCCTCGTAACACCCTTTTCAACCGTATTTGAAGAAATTGCTATAAACCTTTTTATTAAAAGTAGATATATACAATATAAAAACGAAAAAACGCAAGCATTATTTTTAAAATTCCTTTGCCAATTATATTATTTTCGGTTAGTTGCACAAAATTGGCACAGCTTTTTTCTCTAAAATATGCAATATCGCAATATTAAAAGAATAAAGCCCCAAATAGATAAATGCACGTTTCTTTTCTGCCGGATTAACAGACGATTATCTACCGCTGTTAATACCGGATGCCGACTTAATACTATATTCTTTTTAATTGACAAAAAAACTCAACAAGCCTATCATTCATATTGTATTGTTTTATTAATGGAGACATACGTAACTTATGTCAAGTAAAGGATTTACGCATTTACACCTGCACAGCCAGTATTCACTGCTGGATGGGGCTGTTACCTTCGATGCGTTGTTAAAGCAGTGCAGCAAACTCGGTATGAACTCGGTGGCAGTTACCGACCACGGCAATTTGTTCGGCGCTGTTGAGTTCTATACCAAAGCAATCGCTTCCCAAATAAAACCAATTATTGGCATTGAGGCTTACATCGCCCCAGCCAGCAGATTCGACAGGACTAAAACAACCATAAGCGAAGCTGCGTACCATCTTATCTTGCTTGCCCAAAATATCATTGGCTATAAAAATTTGTTAAAACTGGCAAGTGTTGGTTTTCTCGAAGGTTTTTACTATCGTCCGCGAATCGATAAAACTATCCTGGCTGAGCTGAACGAAGGACTTATATGCACCTCGGCCTGCCTAAAAGGCGAAATAGCAGTACAACTGGCCAAAGGCGATGAAGACGCCGCCCGTCTGAATGCTGAAAACTATTTGAAAATTTTTGGCCCGGAAAGATTTTTTATCGAAATCCAGAACCACCAGGGCGACCAACCTGCTTTGCGTCAGGGGCTTATCGACCTTGCCAACAAGCTGGGCATCGGCCTGGTTGCCACAAATGACGTGCATTTTCTCGAAGAAGAAGACCACGAAGCCCACAACTGCCTATGTTCTATCAGCACGGGCAAGCTGGCCAGCGACCCGGACAGAATGATTTATCCGCCTGACGTCTATTTCAAAAGCCCCGAATCTATGCGTCAGCTTTTCCCCGATGCTGTCCAGGCCTGCGATAATACCCTGGCGATAGCAGAGTGTTGTAATATCGAGCTGGACCTCAAGACCCGCCACGCCCCGCGATTTGAGCCGCAGGATGGCTCTGAACCGGAAATATTTCTGACCAAACTCTGTTATGAAGGGGCAGAAAAACGATATGGCCAAATAACAAAACAAATCAAAGAAAGATTAGACAGGGAGCTGGAAGTCATCGAGTCGAAGGGTTTCGCCGGCTACTTCCTGATTGTCTGGGACTTCTGTGAATACGCTCACCAGAATAAAATACCAATAGGCGCAAGGGGCAGCGGCGTAGGGACAATTGTCGGCTATTGTCTGGGTCTGTGCAACGTTGACCCGCTGCGGTATGACCTGCTGTTCGAGAGATTTATGGACCCGCAGCGCAACGAAATGCCCGATAT
>CAZYWY010000239.1:3654-4015 GCA_964651605.1 uncultured Pirellulales bacterium
CGGACAGGTAATAGACTATGTACGTCGGAAATTTGGCCACGTCGCACAAATTATCACCTTCGGCACAATGAAGGCCAAAGCCGTCATTCGTGACGTGTGCAGAGTTCTCGGTGTGCCGCTTGCCGAGGCAGACAGACTTGCCAAGCTCGTGCCTTTTTCGCTGGATATGACACTCGAAAAAGCCCTCGATACCGAACCTGAGTTAAAGCAGGCATACGAGCAGAATCCGCTTACAAAAAAAGTCATCGACATCGGCAAAAAACTCGAAGGCCTGGCACGCCACGCATCCGTCCACGCAGCAGGCGTTGTGATTGCCGACGAGCCTCTGACCAATTTCGTGCCTTTGTACAAGGCACCCGGC
>CAZYWY010000240.1:0-4004 GCA_964651605.1 uncultured Pirellulales bacterium
TAAGTTTAAGAATTTTCAGATTTTTAAGATTCGAGAGCAAATTGATATCGGTTATTCTGGTATAGCTAATGTCAAGAGTTTGTAGGGTTGTTAGATTCACAAGAGAATCAACATTAATAATCTGTGTGCTGTTAAGGCTTAGAATTTCCAGCTTTATTAGGTTAGAAAGAGGTTTTATATTACTGACTTTTGTTCCGCCAATATCAAGTATATTCAGGCTTGTAAGATTCGCCAGAGGAGTGATGTCGTCGACCTGCGTGCTGTTAAGACTGAGTGCTCTAAGATTCGTCAGTTTTGTCAAAGCGTTGATGTCACTTATCTGTGTATTATTCAGTTCGAGTGATTGCAGGTTTATAAGATTCGCAAGCGGTATAATGTTACTAACACGTGTACTTTGAAGATTAAGCGATTGCAGATTTATTAGTTTAGAAAGCATATTGGCGTCAGTAAAGTCAGTATTTTTAATATCTATTTTTTCAACTTTTTTATAATCATCATCGGTTAGTAAGTTTGGGTCTTTATTCAACTGACTTGCGATTGCTTGTTTAATTATTTTATCGCTGTCACTACTCGCATTCGACACAACAATATACTGTGGTGTGAAAGATAATATAAGATAAACATAAACTGCTATAAATCCATTTCTTCGCCCGTTTGTTTTGGTTTTCATAATGTCCCTCACTAATCTTTATTTTGTTTCTCGCGTGTATTGATTTTCGGAGTACCTTTTTTCGTAAATGTCACTTCTGCTGGCCAGATGAGAAATTGTCTTAAAAATTATTTTCAAATCCGTTAAAAAGCCTGCTGTCTTAACATATTGGATATCAAGCTCCATTTTTTCTTCGAGGCTCAAAGCTGCCCTGCCGCTGATTTGGGCAAGCCCGGTCAGACCCGGTTTGACAAGCAGCCTTTTTTTCTGCTGCTCGTTCCATTCGTCAACTTGCGACAGATACAAAGGCCGAGGACCGACAATGCTCATATCGCCTCTCAAGACATTAAAAAACTGCGGCAACTCATCCAGCGAATATTCCCTCAAGAATCTGCCGAGCCTCGTGAGCCTTGCATCCTGCCCGGATTTGGGACTTGGCCCGAAAGGTTCAGCGTCCCGGCTCATCGTGCGAAACTTGTAAAAGACGAACGGCCTGCCGAATCTGCCTGCCCGCTGCTGTCTGAACAACCCCGGCCCGGAACTATCGAGCCTGACTGCAACAATGAACAAAAGGAACAACGGGCCAAGAATTATCAGCGATACCAGGCTGATTAGTATATCAATTATGCGTTTGAATATTTCGTAAAGCATTCGAGCATCCATATTATAATTATATCGGTTTTTACCAATAATATTCACAATATAACCCTTAATAACCGTTCATGCCGCAAATAAGTATCACAAAACCAATTCAATATTGCATTTAAGCCGGAAATACCTGATATTAATTGCAGAATTTGGTTATAAAAAATTGTCATCATAAGAATATCGTTGTTGGTTAAAGCTGGAATATTTGATGTCAGAATTTTTGAGGCCGGATATTTCCTTACGTAAAAAGGCGCCTTCGATATATATGGCCGCCTTTTTTATGTCCTGTTACAGCGGCGTGTACATAGTAACCCTGCCTTTCATAATCACATATCTGGGCGGAGAGGATAAAGACCTGGGCCTGTGTGCTTCTACTGCTTTTATTTCTTATCTGTTCGGCTGTATCTCCCTGAGGCATCTGCTCGATAGATTTAATTCCAGACACCTGGCTCAGCTCGGCTCAGGTGTAATAACCATCAGCACGATTGCTTTGCTGGTGATAGTTCTGTTAATTAAACGAGGCTATAACCTGCCTCATCCTGTGATGCTCGTAATAATTACCTCTGCGGCTTCAGGTTTATTTACCTCCATCTTTTGGCCACCGATTATGGGCTGGCTCTCTGCCGGCAGAGAGGGGAGGGACTTAAACCGCACCCTCGGAATTTATAATATGAGCTGGTCCGCAGGTATTGCTATAAGCCCCTTCATTGGCGGTCTGCTGGTACAGTCAAGCATCATCGGTGCTATGATTGCGACAGTAGCATCTGTGGCGATGGCACTGACGGCAGTTACTCTTGCCCATCCGCCGGTAATTCGCAAGGCTATACAAAATAATAATAACTCGCAAATTGAACCGGCAAATCACCAACTGGAGAAATTTCGCTGGGTATCCAGAATCGCACTTTTGACAGTTTATACCTGCGTCGGCCTGATGAAAACCCAGTTGGCAATGCTGCTCACCGAGGAAATGCACCTGCCAAAATCATACTTCGGGACATTAACAACTGTTATGTGGCTGGTTACCTGCGTGGTGTTTCTTGCAGCAACCAGAATCCACACCTGGCATTATAAAATCGTCCCGACGATTCTGGTTCAGGTGTCGGTGCTAACGAGTATGCTGCTCATAATAGAATGCCCGTTTGTGGCCGCTTTTTTTGCTGCTGCCGTCCTTATGGGATTGGGGCAGGGTTTTGTTTATATCTCGCACCAGTTCTACGCCGCTTCGCAGAGTACAAAACGCTCCGGCTCTATGGCTGTTCACGAAATACTTCTTTCTGCAGGGCATATAATCGGATTCATTGCAGGCGGTTATTTGGCAGCTTACGTTGGCAGAAGGCACGCACCATACCTGTTCGGCCTGTGCATCGTGCTGACTGGGCTGCTCGCACAACTGGCCATCTGGCGGCGGCTGTCAGGCCAACAGAAACATAACCGCAGACCGGCACAAACACCCTGCTAAATGCCGCAATAAGGTGTTTTTCGACAGGCTGATTAAATTGACTAATTGACTAAAACCGGCGAGTTTATTTTCTTTTTTCACAGCTATTATATAATTCTCTACAAAAACCTTATATAATCATCTGCGTACTTAAATCTATAACAAAGAGAATATTTTGTCTTTGTCATTCCCGCGAAAGCGGGAATCCAGAAGGTTGTAGAGAACGGACGATTCATTTTGTCAGAGGTCCTTAATACAGAAACAGTAAAAAATATCGGCAGGCATCTTGTTCAAAAGACAGAAAATATCGATTACAGGACAGGTTCAGGGCGTGGGTTTTCGCCCTGCCGTACACCGGATAGCATCCGCTCTGGGCGTAACAGGTTTTATATATAACCACACCGGCGGCGTAACTATCGAGCTGCAGGGCGAGCCGGAGAAATTGGCCGGCTTTGCTGCAATGCTCGAATCCGCCGACTATAAACCCCCGCTGGCCCGGATACGCTCCTGCGAAGTGATTGAAATCCCGCCGGTCGAAGCGGAAAAAGAATTTATAATCCGCTCCAGCAACTGCGAAGGCTTGCCAACCTCACCGGTAATCGCTGATGCCGCGGTATGTACAGACTGCCTGGCGGAAATGGCGGATGAAAATGACTTTCGATACGGTTATCCTTTTATAAACTGCACCAACTGCGGACCGAGATATTCAATTATCAAAGATATCCCTTATGACAGGCCGAACACGACTATGTCGGTCTTCAAAATGTGCGACCGCTGCGCCGGGCAGTACGCCGACGCCGCCAACCGCAGATTTCACGCTCAGCCCGTCGCCTGTGCAGCCTGCGGACCGAAGCTGTGGTTGACTGATGCCAAAGGCAATGTAATTGAAAACCGCACAGATGAAGCTGTCGCTCAGACCGCTCGAATGCTACTGGCCGGCAAAATTGTCGCCATAAAGGGACTCGGCGGATTTCACCTGGCAGCAGATGCCCTGAACAATCAAGCAGTGCAACTTCTTCGGCAGCGGAAAAAACGCGACCACAAACCATTCGCTCTGATGGCTGATTCCATTGAGCAAATCAGACAATACGCAATCGCAGACGATACAGCCGAGATGCTTTTAAAAAGCCCGCAAAGCCCGATTGTCCTGCTGCCCAAAAAAGCAAACTGTGCCATCGCTGAATCAGTCGCCGGCGGGCTTGATACTCTTGGTTTTATGCTCTGCTATACGCCGCTGCATTTTCTGCTCTTTAAGCACAATATAAAAGT
>CAZYWY010000241.1:0-3988 GCA_964651605.1 uncultured Pirellulales bacterium
CACTCGAAGGCGGCCTGGAAGAATTACCGGAGTTCTTTTCCAGCCGAGCGTTTTTTTCTTCGAGCAGTTTTATTTTCGTTTCAAGAACTTTTATATATTCTTTAAGCGTTTTTATTTCAGCAGCTTGCTTTTCAATCAACAGGTCTTTTGCGTCCATGCTCTCTTTTTACCACAGCGTAAGCAAAAGCGCAAGTTGCCTATTTTAACATTTTGAACTTTTTATAAAAAATTTCTGTGAACGGTTACGTTTTTTTCAATTTAATGTTTATGGGTCTGCTATTTTTTTACAGCATAAGGGTCTTTAGTTTCATCCCATTTTCCGCCTTGTGCAAGTACCGGATAGACGGATGCAGGGAAGCACAGGCTCTGATACACGGTGAACTCATTCCATTGATAAGTCTCAAGATGGTCGATATAGATACGTTCGCGAGCCAGGTTTCTGACAGGAGGTACCTGCACGCCGTTGAGCCTTAGGCCGGGACCGAAGACGAGAATGCCCGGCCGGGGGCCCCAGCCCATCTCTTTAGTGTAAGCGGATTCTCTATCATGAGGATTATGCACCCTGTTAAATCCTATGCCTGTAACAAAACACTTGCCGAGCGGATTAAGCCCTTGGGAATAATCCATAAGCTGACTTGCTGCATCGATATATTTCTGTTCCTTTGTCAAAGCCCAATACAGCAAACAAGGATACGCATATTGTCCCTGTGCAACATTGCTGCCCCACCAGCTCAGATTCATCGGTGTGCCAACAGGGTAAGCATTGGCATTAAGATACTCGATTTCTTTATCAGCAGCAGCTTTTATGGCTGCCTTGAACTGCTCGACAACTTGTGGGTCAGTAGGCCTGGTTTTCTCTATTATGTATGAAAAGAAGTAGGAGGCCAACCAGCCGTTCGAGGCAAATGACTCCGGCGCAGCATTATACGTGTTGACATAAGCACTTGCATTATTCGCCAGGTCTTTGACCATTTTATGGGCGGCTTCATCCCCGGTGAGCAGATATTTCTGCACCGCATAATAGAGTCGATGAGTCGTCCAGGCCAAATCTCCCACAGCAGTCATTGCCATTTCGGCATGTTTCTGCAATTCTTCAGCTCGCTGGGGTTTATAGGGTTTTATGATTCTTGCAAGGTGAAGGAACATCCCTGCTGCAAATCCTGTCGTCCGCGCATCGATAACCTCCGTTCCAAAACGTTTTGTCTCCTTATCATAAGTCGTAAAAGGCGAATATTGCTGGGTCTCAGTGCCAAAGTGGATTGCACCGGAAGGCTCCTGCATATACTCCCAGAACATCGCACCCCATTCAGCCTCGTCGATAATATCAGGAATCTTATTGCCTTTGCCTATGATATTGTAATTTGCATCAAATATGTCCGGTATATTATACTGGTCATCGGTAAAAAGATTAGGAAATGTCTCATAAGTTGTTAGAAGCGTTGCTGTTACATCCATATGATAGGTGCGACGGTCGGCGTCGCCCGCATCATGATAACCGCCGTAAGCAACGAAGTTGGGTTCATTTCCGACAACGACAAGACGTGCCTCTGCAATGGGTCCGTTGACCTTATAGACTATCGTATGACAAGGCTTCATCCTGATGTTCCACGCATAAGGCTCTACAATCGGGCAGCCACACCGCTGGTGATACAAGGCACGAAAAGATACATGAGCCAGACGACGTGAAAAATCGCCCCCAACCCCAAATGGATATGAGCAGCCATAACCTTTCACAACAATTTTATACGGTCCACCTTCGGGTACCGCCGCCAGGTCGATTCGGTACACGAAATCGCCCGATGAAGTATCCTGACCGAGTTCTTTAAGCGACCCTTGTGTTATTGTTTTCCTGCTGGACTGGTCAACAACTGTATATGTCGGAAGGTCTCCGCTGATTTTTTTACTGCCGCCGTCACCGAGCCAGATGGCAAAATTTGCATATCTGACCTTCGACAAACCGCTGTACGCATTCTGATTGGTCTTTATAGATTCACAGAATAGAACCTTGTCATCAAACACAAAAGTTTTCCCCCCATAAGGAGTCTCCAGCTTATAGCTGGTCCCGTTGTTCAGCGCAGGTACGTGCAAATAGATGTGATGGTCGCACGCGTCTGCCTCGGTCACAAACTTGTTGATAGCCGTTACAGGCCGGCCATTGAGCTTCCACAATGACAGGTCAGAAGTGTTGACTTCATCCATCTGGACTATTGTGCTTTTGAAATAGGCCACAAGGACGTTGTTCGAGGCAGTGCGGATTTCTTTTAACGCAAGTTCCGCTTTTGCCGACAGACAACAGCATAAAAAGATTATAATCACCGATGTGTATTTCATATCAGGCCTCCTGTGAATTGGGATTTCTATATAACATTACCCATCCTTGCCCAACCGTACAATTGAGCAGCATTTTTGATATACTAATGAATTGAACCTGTTCGTTCAAGTTCACTGATTTTGAGTTTAGCACCTTTCATCTATGATTGAAATAAATTCTTGAATTCTGCAAGAATATATCCGATGCAAATATCTCGAAGAAATAATCAATGCCGAATATAATTTTTGTAACGTCGTTATATTTTTTGATTCGTTCTATTCAGAAAGTCTGTATAATTTTCATTAAGGTCAAATAAAAAGATTGTGTTGTTAAGTGTTTAATATGAGAGATGCCAGTTAAAAGGAGTACACGATGAAACACGTTTTTCTTTCAATCCTGTTCGTTTCCTTATTACTTCTGGTTGCGGCGGAAGAGCGGCTCGACGCCGCCGAACTGCCTCAGACAGGACGTGGTGCGCTCATGCAGGCGAACCAGAGTACCTTGCGTCCAACGGGCATCGAAATCGTGCCTACGCTCGAAAAACCCCAAAACGCCCGCAAGCTCGAAGAGAAGGACTTTGCCGGCTATATTATGGTCTATTTCAAGGACCAGACTCATTGCGCCTACCTCGCCGTCAGCCGCGACGGTTATACGTTCACCGACATCAACGGCGGGCAACCAGTCTTCGACGGCACGCTCCTTGCCGAACAAAAGGGAGTCCGCGACCCGTCCATCAGTCGCGGGCCTGATGGGGCGTTCTATCTCGCAATGACAGACCTGCACATATCCGGCCAGCGTGCAGGCTACCGAGACACACAGTGGCAGCGGCCAGAAGAGAAGTACGGCTGGGGCAACAACCGCGCCCTGGTGATGATGAAATCCTGGGACCTTATCCACTGGACGAACTCGGATTTCCGTATCGACAAGGCCTTTCCTGAATTGGCGGAAATCGGTTGCTCCTGGGCACCAGCGATGATTTATGACGAGGATAAGGGAAAGATGATGATTTCCTTTACTATGAAGATTGGCCGCGGTGTTGACCACATCTATTACGCCTACACCGATGACGCCTTCACCAAAATGGAGACCAAACCTGAAATCCTCTTTCAGTTCCAGGAGCCGAATGGTGTCATCCCCGACAATGTGAGAGACCGCCTCCACGTGATAGACAGTGACATCACCAAAGTGGGCAATAAGTTCCACCTGTTTTACTCATCCAAGGAAACAGGGACGCCCGGAATTGAGCATTCCGTCTCTGACAAGATCAACCAGGGATATCCTCTCGACCAAAAGCGGGTGGACCCCGAAAGGGTGTCTTGCGAGGCGCCCAACCTTTTCAAACGGCTTGGAACCGATAGCTATGTGCTCATGTATGACGCCTTCGGCGCCGGCAATATGGGGTTCAGCGAAACCACCGATTTTGTTACATACAAGAACATCGGACGCTTCAATGAAGGCGTGATGAAGGGCACAAACTTTAGCCGTCCCAAACACGGAGCAGTTACCTACCTGACACTGGATGAACTGAAAGCTATCGCTGAACACTGGAAGGTGGATATCAAGCTGGACCAGGAAACTCTGAAGTGATTCGTATGTCAGGTTGCTCGAAATTCATTCGGCAGGTGTCATATTAAGGTATCAATATTACAACTTTATGCTGTACAGTTTTAAAAATTT
>CAZYWY010000242.1:0-3984 GCA_964651605.1 uncultured Pirellulales bacterium
TTATCTCAGCCAGGCAGCATGACTATATAAAATGGCAAAAGTCGAGCTTAGAGCCTATCCGAATAACCGGGTCGTTACGAGGCCGAGCGAAAAGTTTGAGGCCGAGGCGGTAGGAGCAAAATCGCCGCAGGTGTAGTTGAAACTACATCGAGGACGATTTTGCTCCGACAACGAAGGCATCGGACTTTGCAGCCGGCCGTAGTAGAACTGGTTATTCGGATAGGCTCTTAATCTGCTCAAGGATTTGTTTTAATATATTGCAGACAATAGCTATTTCATCTTTTTTTAGATTATTATAATACGGCAGAGCTATTGTTCTTTCCGCCACAGCTTCGGTAATCGGGAAGTCCCCTTTTTTATGGCCGAGTTGTTTGGCGATAAAGGGCTGAAGGTGAATCGGCGGGAAATAATTGTTTGTCTGGATGCCCCGCTCGAACAATCTCTGTAAAATCAAATTACGCTCCTGCGAAGTAAATCTCTCCGCAAGCCGGACAACAAAAACAAACCAGTTTATGTCACAACCCGGCGGCTGGCTGGGTACGGTGAGTCGTTCATCATCAGCTAACATTTCTTGATACCAGCGTGCGACCTGCTGCCGTTTGGCCTTCATTTCCTCTATTCTGGCAAGCTGAGCGATACCCAATGCACAATTTATGTCACTTAGTCTGAAATTGTAGCCGAGTCTTTCGTGGTAAAGCCATTTTGCCGATTTGCCCCTGCCCTGATTTCGCAGCGAAACACACAAGTCAGCCAGCTCATCGTCATCGGTTAAAATCATTCCTCCTTCGCCGGTGGTGATTTGCTTGTTCGGATAAAAGCCGAACACGCTCATTTTGCCAAATGTCCCTGCCTTTTTGCCGTTCAAAGATGAACCCAGAGCCTCGCAGCTATCTTCAATCACAGGCAGATTATATTTTTCCGCGATTGCACAAATCTTGTCGAATCCCGCCGGATTGCCGAAAATCTCGACCGGCAGGATTGCTTTGGTTTTTTCCGTTATTGCCGATTCGATTTTTAACGGGCCTATATTAAGTGTCGCCGGGTCAATATCCACAAAGACCGGCCTTGCACCTGTGGCCATAATTGTTGTTGTCGAGGCGATGAATGTGAACGGCGTTGTAATAACCTCATCATCCTGCCCGATACCCAGCGAAAGCAGACACAAGAACAGACCGCTCGTGCCGCTGTGTACGGCGACTGCTCGTCTTGTGCCGATATAATTTGTAAAGGCCTGCTCAAACTGCGGCAATTTAGGGCCAAGTGACAAATCGCAACTGCGTAGCACCTGGCAGACGGATTCAATTTCTTTTTCGGTAATATCAGGCCGGGATAAATGTATATTCATAATGAGCAGATTTTAACTTGGGCTGTCAACAAATCAAAGACATTTCATTAGGTTTGAGTTTTTAGTTTTAAGTCCACAGGATGGCTTGCACCATTAAAACAACTCAAAACTTAAAACTCAACACTCAAAACTCTTATAGGACTTGACGGCGCAGAAAAGCCCTTTATTCGCTGTTAATATAAGAATTACAGCCGTCAGCTAAACACACCCGCATTTATAGCCGAAAAATATGATGTTTATATCGGCAGTTATGTCTGAAACAGTTGTAATGGGAATCAATATATGGCAAAAAATAAAAATATACTTACGACAGGCGACGTAGCCAGGATTTGTCACGTTGCTCCAAGAACAGTCTCGAAGTGGTTCGACAATGGTCAGTTGCGGGGTTATCGCATACCCGGCAGCAAAGACAGACGCATCCCCCTCAGCGAGCTGATTCGATTTATGAAGGTGAATAATATGCCCACCAGCGATGTCCCGTTCGGCAAACTCAGAGTGCTGATAGCTGATGACAATCAGCAGAGCGGAACATCTCTTGCCGATACTTTGCAAACCAGGGCCGGTTATGAAGTCCAGCTTGTCAATACCAACTTCGAGGCAGGTTTGGCCGTCCAGAGATTCGCCCCGCACGTGCTGCTTGTGAATCTGCTTTCCGACAATATCAATGCCGCCGATTTGTGCAAAGGCATCCGGCTAAGCGAGGATGCGCAGACAATAAAGATTGTTGCCATTGCAAATCATCTCAGTCAGTCCGAGTCACTGGCGCTGCTGCAAAAAGGCTTCGATGGCTACATAAGCAGCGGCGATGACGCTGTGGAAATAATCAAGAGAGTCGAAGAAGTTACAGCGATTATCTACTGATTCAAATTGGCCGCATAGCTAATTTGAGAATGAAAAAATCAAAAAACCGCAAATATTTGCAAAAAAATCGTTGAAATAATCCTTATCTTTTTTAATAATGCCCGCATTATGAGACCCTATAAAGAAAGGATTCTGTTTTTAGTTGCATTTGTACTGTTTTCGGCTCGCATCGCAGGGGCTGATTTGGCTGAACGCATTAACAAGGTAATCGCTCAGCCTGTAAAGCAAAAAGTGCAGTTCTCTATTCATATTGTCAATCCGCAAACCGGCAGCACCCTGTTTGAATATGACGCAAAGAAAAAGCTGGTGCCGGCATCGAATATGAAGGCTGTAACAACAGCGGCGGCGCTGCGGGAACTGGGCGCCGACTTTGTGTATAAAACAAAAGTGGGGCTTCACGGCAATACCCTTGTTGTCATCGGCAGTGGTGACCCGTTGTTCGGCGACCAGGAGACCGATGTTAGGTATAACCGGCAGAAGAACTGGATATTCGACAAGATTGCGCAATCGCTGCGGCAGGCAGGCGTTACCAGCATAGAACATATCGTAGTGGACAGCGGTGTTTTTGATGACCATCCGACGAATCCGAGCTGGCCCGCCGCGGAGCTGAACCGCTGGTATGCCTGTGAGGTTAGCGGCCTGAATTTCAATGACAACTGCCTGAACATCATCGCCAAAGATGTCAATGGCGTTATTCAGGTTCGCACGGAACCTAACACCGCTTTTGTAACTGTTATCAACGAGGTTGAATCTATAACAAGCGGCAGCAGCGCCATAAGTGTGTACAGGAATCGCCAGCCGAACAAATTAACGGTTAGCGGCAAATGCAAAAACCAGGCCACACTTGCTGATGTGGCTATCGAAAAGCCGGCGGCAATGTTCGGCTTTATGCTGTACGAGTACCTGACCGGTGAGCAAATACCCGTAACAGGCGGCTTCACCGAGACGGTATTGGATGATTACAACAATATTAAAGAGCTGGCCGTATTTGAGACGCCTTTAAGTGACTGTCTTGCCAGATGTAATAAAGACAGTCTGGGGCTGGCGGCTGAATGCCTGATGAAAACCATCGCAGCCGCCAACGACCCGAACCATAAAAACGGAAGCTGGGAGAAGGGACGCGAGCTGGTCAGCCAATACCTCGAAAAACTGGGCATTGACAAAGAACAGTTTAACATAGATGACGGAAGCGGCCTGAGCGAACAGAACGGCCTGAGCGCTTACGCTATAACCAAAGTGCTGCTGGATATTTACAACAGCGACAACTGGAAAATGTATCGGGATTCGCTGTCGATTGGCGGTGTAGATGGCACTCTCGAAAAATACTTAAAAACAAAAAAATACCAGGGCAAAGTCCTCGGAAAAACCGGATATATAACCGGCGTCTTGTCGCTTTCCGGCGTTTGCATAACCGAACAGGGCGATATTATATTTTCCATACTGGCAAATAACGCCGGCAGCATCGGACGTGATACTCTCAACAGCATTGCCCAGGTTATCATAGATGAATTTAACTGATTTCAAATCAGTCATAAAATTCAATAAAATATACATAATATCAATTGTGATTAAAAAATGCGCTGAGCATATTTTGTTCGACTGACGGATTTAATGATAACTGGTTCAAGAGCAGTCATCTGCCATAAGAACATTATCCGAGTTTAAATGCTCAGCGCATTAAATATTCACAATTCATATAATCTAAAGTGAGAGAATATTTTAAAAAACCGCATTTTTCATACTGATAACGAGGGTGGCTTGCCCTAAAGATTTCACAA
>CAZYWY010000243.1:0-3951 GCA_964651605.1 uncultured Pirellulales bacterium
AAGAGTCCAGGGTTGTTCGAGGATATTGAACATATCTTTGCCTTACATAAAACATTTTAGATTGCTTCGTCGTCCTAAAGGGACTCCTCGCAATGACAGCCGAAACACACCTTACAGGCTGAAACCGTCAAACTGGGTTTTGAGTTTTTGTGTTCTGTTTTTATCTGTCATATCGGCGGCCAGGGCGGTGATTGTCGCGAAGCCTTCCTCAAGAGCATTCGTATCGGTATATATCTCATCGGTCAGATGTACATCGCCGATTAGCTGATAGACCGTTTGTCCCTGGTCGTTCGTCTGCTGTATATAAGATTCATCGTATCCTTTGCTCGATTGCCGGACAACTCTAATGCCTTTTGGCCTGCCCTGCGAAAGTCGCGGAATATTGACATTCACCACGCCGCCTTTTTTCAGAGGTATGAGTTTTTTCAGAATGATTGCACAATATTTTGCAGCCTGCTCGAAGTCCATTTTTTCTTCAAAAGCCAGGCTCATAGCCACCGACGGGATTTGCAGGAACGCCCCTTCCATAGCAGCAGCGACCGTGCCGGAATAATAGACGTTTATGCCCGCATTTGCCCCGTTGTTTATGCCTGCCACGAGCAAATCTATGGGGCCGTCGTGCAACTGCATAACCGCAAGTTTCACGCAGTCGGCGGGCGAGCCGGCCACGCTGTAACCGGTGAATTGGCCGTTGATGTTGACTTTATTGCATACCAGCGGTCGGGAGAATGTCACGCTATGGCTTGCACCGGAACGGCTGTCTGCCGGGGCAACGACTGTAACATTACCGATTTTCTCCAGCTCCTTGTATATTGCCGCCAGGCCTGGTGCGAAAATTCCATCGTCATTCGTAAGTAAAATCTGCATTTTTACCAACTCATAAATTCATAATATTGAACCGTTGAACGCTGCGTCATTGTACGGATTTTGTATGCCGGAGTCAATTGACAGTTGGCGAACTTTTCGTATAATATGCGGTATGGAAAAATATTCACCGGACAAGAAATATGCCGTAATGAGCCGGGGCGAGGCTCGTGCGTTTGACGACTGGGCAATCAACTCGCTTGGTATTGCCGGTGTGGTGCTGATGGAAAATGCCGGCCGCAGTTGTGCCGAGCTGCTCAAAGAGAAACTGTCTGTGGTTGCCAGGCCGAAGGTCTGCTTATGCTGCGGGACCGGCAACAACGGCGGCGACGGTTATGTCATCGCCAGATGCCTTTTGAATGATGGTTTTGATGTCATTGTCGTGCTGTGCGGCGACGGGAAAAAAGTTAAAGGCGATGCTAAAATAAATCTGGATATTTTGCAAAAGTTGGGTTGCCCCATTGGACAGTTGAATCCAGCCGAACACTGTATTGACAAGCTGGTTGAGTCTTTCGCAGATGGTGCGGATATGCTCGTCGATTGTCTGTTCGGCACGGGATTGGACAGGCCTTTAACAGATGACTACAGACGGCTAATCGAAAAAATAAATTCGTTAAATTGCCCTATCCTGGCGGTGGATGTCCCTTCGGGTCTGGATTGCGATACCGGTCAGCCTCTTGGTGCAGCAATCAAAGCCGACTGGACGGTTACTTTTATCGCTTTGAAAAAAGGTTTTACGGCTGCACAAGCGGCAGATTATACAGGCGAGATTTTTATCGCTTCGATTGGTATTGCAGCTCAATCCAAGGCGCCGGCCTGAGAAAGCGGCGATTGATAACCTATAAAATACAGGAACTTGCTGTACGAAAGGTCCCCCACCCACAAGGCATGAGCCTGGTCTTTTATGTTGTTGTACTGCTCGACCTTCTTTAATGCTTTTTTGTAATTCGACAAAGCTGTCGAGTCTGCTGCCTGCTCAAGAAGGCTCGGTTTGGCGGGCAATTCAGGTATATCGCCAAGCACTAAAAAGTCGGTATTGATAGTAACGTCTTTATCGACTCTGCCTCCCCAATTTGTAACAAGCTCCGATATCCGCTCGACAGCATTATCATCGATGCGGCCGTCACCATTTATATCAAAGTCGCCGGCGACCACAAATACTGTGGTTTTATTGCTTTCCCATATCAGATTCGCCACAACATCGCCCAGCAGAATCGGTCTGTTCAGCTCCTGGCTTATAATCCGTGCCGTAGAATAATGCTCGGCAATGTCGGATATTTCGATTTCAGCCTTGCCTTTGCCGTCTTTCGATACTCCGGCACCTCTGTCATAGACCGTGAAACGCAACCCGCGATAGACGTGTTGTTTAATGCCGATATCCAGTTGAACAGTTTTAGCCTGTGCATCGACAAGAATGATTTTTCCGTCCGGCTTGTATGCCATTGCGTTGGGGTCGGGGCCAGGCATTATCTTTGCCAGCTCCAGCTTTGCCTTCAGTAATGACTGCTGTGCCAGGTCCAATTCCGCCTGTCTCTTCCGCAAAGTATTATCGAGAGTTTCATTTTCCTCTTTGAGCCGGATAACCTCAACGTTGGCACCCTCTACCTGTTGAGTAGTACTCTGCTGAAGTGACGCCTGGAGATCGTTGTAATCCTGTTTAATTTTGTCATATTTCTGTTGCCATTGGCTTGTTTCATCAAGGAGTATTTTATCCTTCTCAGCGTTGGTCTTAATGACGCTCGCAAGCTCAATTTCCCTGTCTTCAAGCAGTTGTTCAATTGAAGCACGTGCCTTTTTTATATTTTCCAGCTCTGCAACCAGTAATTTTATCGTTGGAACAAGCCCCGCCGTGTTAGGTTCGCCGATATCGACATATTGCTTTGCCAGCGTCAGGGCATCCTGTGTCCCGGTGTTAGCGTTTTCAGCCTTGACCTCAGCGGTGGTTGGGGCAGCAACACCTCCGAGAATCGCAGTTGTCGCCTCATCGAGATAATCAACCATTGTTGCAATCCTGCTCTTGGAAGGCTGTTTCTTACCTACTAATGCTGCCATTGCCATCGAGTCTCTCTCGCTTGTAGTCGCTATCTCATTAAAATTGTCCTGCAGAGACTCGTTAGTTGTCCTGTATTTCTCAGCTTCACTGTAAAAAACAACTGCAACAGCAGATGCAGCTATAAGAAGACCAATAAGCACGAAAAGTATATAGAGCGTAGCGTTGGTTTGCTTTCTCTTTCGTAGCGGCATTATAGAAACTCCTACCTATGCAATAATGATTATATCACCCAACAAATGTTGCTCAGATAGTGTATTATCTCTTAAAATAGGGAATAAGTCAACAAAAAAAGCCCCTCAAGATAGGGGTTTTATGCAGTGGAACATCTATATACGTGAAAAAGCGTCCTCAATGTCCCGAATGAACGCAGGCAGCTGGCTTATTTCGTTTATTTTGTACCGGGCAGCAGCCTGGCTCAGTTTACCAACTGTTTTATGAAGACCGGCTGGACGGACAATCTGGATTGTCCAAATGCCTAATTTGTTAGGGGCGATAAAATCCTTTTCTTCGTTATCAGCGATATAAACGGCCTGTTCAGCAGGTATTTGCAGGCTTTGCAGAACCTTCATCAAAAATGACGGTCGTAAGCATACAAATAGTGATTAAAATATGCGTCTTTGTCATTTCGACCGGAAGGCCACAAAGTGGCCTGAAGCGGAGAAATCTATTAAAATCAGATTTCTCGACTCCGCTTCGCTACGCTCGAAATGACAATCAAGCGAATTTACTCCCTGTTATTAGCTTCGTTGCCTTAATATCCCAACCGTCCCCAGACGGCTGTCTGGAATCTATGCAAATCATCCAATCCATCCGTCGTGGTCGGCTGCAAATCCTGCTTTGGTTCTGCTGATTTACCATTGGCTCTCGTTTCACTACCTTTCCACCTCCAGTAATCCGCGTGTCCATCTGCAAACGATAAAGTTACCCCGTTACCGTGTATAACAGGAACTACGTCCTGCCACTGTTCTTTATCATAATTAACTTTAAAACTACCCGCGGTAGCCTTGCCAACATCGATAAAAACGATTCTTTTA
>CAZYWY010000244.1:0-3944 GCA_964651605.1 uncultured Pirellulales bacterium
GTCATCAGGTTTCTGGCAATTTTCATCAAGGAAAAATGCTCCTCCGACATCTTCGTATTTGTTAATGCGCGGTATTTGTCCGGTAACTGCCAGCCCGGGAAATAAGTATGCAGGTGTTGCCGTCCATATAACGTGACGGCCTTGAATGGCATTCTTTGCAGGGTCAGACATGCCAATATACCTTGCACTCGAAACTTTTTGACTGAACTTTGGTTCAGTTGCTGCCGGGTGCAAATAAATCTTTGCATTCGAAGCAATGTCAAGTACAGCAGCCAGGCCGCCTGTATGGTCATAATGGCCATGACTTATTACAATTGCATCAGTTTCAGCCAAATTGATATTCAGTGCTTTAGCGTTTTGTAAAATTAAATTGCTTTGTCCGGTATCAAAAAGTATTCGTTTATCGCCATAATTAATCCATAAAGCCAGGCCGTGTTCCGAACGGAAATGCCCTGAAGGGGTGTTATTTACAATTACTGAAATAGAACAAATAACATTTTTAATATTTGTATATTGCATTATAAAACCATAGCATCAATCAGTTTTGGTTGTTCATAATATTTGCCCTTTGCGGTAGCTTTGACTTGTCCATTCTGATTAATCTCAGCTTCTATCATATATACAGGATACAAAATGCGTCTGATTCCTGCAGAAACAGTTGCTTCCTATCCTGTTATAGTATTTTTTGCAGTCTTACTATTTGCAATTTCCTCACCATCTCGCTTGTAATCAGTGGTCACAGATGTTCTCTCCTGTTGCAAGGGTATTTTGTAAATAAGCAGAAACGAGTTCTTCGGGTGTGCCGGCTTGTGCCCCAATAACAACTTCAATTTCATTTTGTGCAAAAAGCTGCTGAGCTCGCTGTCCCATACCGCCAGCAATAATTACATTTACACCCATCCCATGCAGCCATTTCGGCAATACACCCGGTGCATGGACAGGCGGTACTTCATCTGTTCTGCCAATAACCTTTTTATTATCAATCTCAAATATGGCAAGTTGATCGCAATGGCCGAAATGAAGGCTTAATTTTCCCTGTGCTAATGGAATTGCTAATCGCATTTTTGAATCTCCTTTCTGAAATGGGTTTGTTTTGTCAAATTCTTTTTTATCAAGTTCCAATATAGGTTTAATTGCTTCGTTGAAGCTATTGGCAACAATAGTGTTTTGATATTTTTCTATGTATGGCTGACCAGAATCGCAGGCATCAACAATTTGCGGGTCTATTGGTATCCTGCCCAGAAACGGTATGTTCATCTCCAAAGCCATATTTTCGCCGCCGCCCGATTTGAAAATGTCGGTTTTTTCCCCGCATTTCGGGCATACAAATCCGCTCATATTTTCGATAACGCCTATAACAGGCAGATTCAAACTCCTGCAGAAAGAAACTCCCTTTCTTACATCGGATAAGGCAAGCTGTTGTGGTGTTGTAACAATCACCGCACCATCTGGTTTTTCAAGAAGCTGTATTATAGACAACGGCTCGTCGCCGGTTCCAGGTGGTGAATCAATGATAAGAAAATCCAGCCTGCCCCATTCAACATCTTTGAGAAACTGCTTTATCATCTGATATTTCATAGGCCCTCGCCATATGACAGGATTGTCTTTGCCCTGGAGCATAAATCCTATCGACATTACAACAAGATTGGCCGAAACAGGCACAGGCATAATGGCGTCACCAACGGCCATTAATGTTTTATCTTCAAGGTTAAGAATTTTGGGTATGCTCGGCCCATGAATATCAATATCTAATAGTCCGACATTCTTGCCGGCCAACGATAAAGCTACAGCAAGATTAGCTGCAACGGTACTTTTGCCTACGCCGCCTTTGCCCGACAAAATAAGTATCTTGTGTTTGATTTGACTCATTCGGCTGCGAATCTGACCCTGTTCAATTTCCATTTGCTGATTATAATCCTGATGATTATGTGTGTTTTTTTCCGGCATTTTTCTTTATTCCTTGAAATACATTTATTTAATTCAATGGACAAGCATTTGAAATTTTCATATTCACTACGACATCGTATGTTGCGGTCAACTGTTCAAAAGCCTTTTCACAGGCTTTGAACAAATCCCTTGATTCACCACTTATAAAAGTGCTCATAGCCGTTGTCTTTGTTTCCAAACCATAGCTACAAAGGATTCTGCAAAACTGCTCTATAGGCTCGGATAAACTTTTGACTCTCAAGGGATAAATACTTATTTCGGCCTGTATTCTCATAAATCAACCCTCGCAGCGATAAATGCCCCCTTCTGAGGATTAAAGATTTTACCAAAATACTCATACAAATATGATAGCCCAAGCAGCCATTTTTTCTCAGGCACAAATCCTGTGAACCGCATCTTTGGAGTACCAAATTGACTTAACAGGTCTCGTATCTGCTGCGGCGAAAAATAATTTGCCGATGAATGCATAATGCTGCCAGGTCTATTTTTGCTTTTCTGGTTATAACCGTTTAATTTATTTAAAACACCTATTATGAGTACACCTTTACTTTTTTTAACGCAACGAACCATCTCGGAAATAATTTTTTCCGGCCCTGTCGCGAACTCGAGAACAGTTATTGCCGCTGCCATATCAAAACTCTCATTATCGAAGGGAAGACTACTGCCATCTGCAATGGCAAAGCGGCTGTTTGGTATATACTTTTGTCTGGCAATTTTTATCATCTCTGCGGATATGTCAATTCCAGTTACTTCAAATCCCCTGTCACTGAAATATCTGCTCCACTGACCTGTTCCACATCCGACTTCTAATACTCGGCCGTGTTTCGAAACACCCGCCAACAGCCTGTCAACAGCCTGCTTTTCAAACCTGTCATACATTTTACCTCTGGTCGAGTCATACCAGCTATCATAACTGCCGGCTGCCCTGTCAAAATCGAAATGTGATGCTGTCTGTTGCGTCATAAGATTAGTATCCTCAGCCGAGCTCATATATAACTTCTCGCCACATCGCCTTTATCTTTTCTGCTGTATCACCGCTCGTATATTCGATAAGAGTAGCTTTCATTATCTGTGCCTTGGTAAAAGCTTCATCGTAGGGAATCTGTCCAACAACTTCCAAGCCGAGTTTGCCGGCATCTTCAGCAATACTGCAGCTCATTTCAAGATTTATATCTGCTTTATTAATACAAACCAGCGTTTTAATTCCAAAATTAGCCGTAAGCTCGGCTACTCTTTCTAAATCGTGTTTACCCGACAGCGTCGGTTCTGTCACCACAAGAACCAAGTCCGAACCTGTAATTGATGCAATCACAGGACAGCCAATTCCTGGCGAGCCGTCGATAATCAAAAAGTTTTTATTTTGTTCTTCAGCGATTCTTTTGGCTTCTTTGCGAATTAGAGTTACGAGTTTACCGCTGTTTTCTTCTGCAATACCCAGTTTTGCATGTACCATAGGCCCAAACCGTGTATCCGATATAAACCAATGACCGTTAATCACAGCATTAAAATCAATAGCGTTTACCGGGCAGAACTCCACACAAACTTTGCATCCTTCACAGGAAACTGGATTCACTGTATATGTCTTTTGAACGATATCATTAGCGTCACCATTTAAACGAATGGCATCAAATCTGCACATCATAGTGCACCTGCCACAACCGATACATTTATCAGTAATAATAGAGGCCTGTTTACCACCGGAAAAGTCAAATTGCTGTTTTATTGTTGGAGATAAAACCAGATGCAAATCAGCAGCATCCACGTCACAATCCGCAACCACAGCCTTTTGAGCTAATGATACAAATGCTGCCGCAATACTGGTTTTGCCCGTCCCACCCTTGCCGCTTATTACGACTAATTCCTTCATATTATCAAATTCCCTTTGTAATCCTGATGTCTGCTAAATACAAGAACCTGTTTTATTACTTTTTCTTTTTACATTTTTCTCGTTTGATTCAAAAAACTTCTCCCGCCACCACAAAAAGTGTCCCCATGGG
>CAZYWY010000245.1:0-3929 GCA_964651605.1 uncultured Pirellulales bacterium
ATGCCAACGGCAGCCATAAAACCAATAAATAAAGGCCAAAACGTTCCTGCAGGCAGTTGCACAGGTGTCAGCCGATTGGCTTCTACGATTGTGTACTGGATTCCTGTGAAAAAGGCGACCTCCAACGATGCCATCCAAAACATCTGACGGCAGATATAAGCACAGGTCTGCGCTCGTCTTTCCGGCGATAACCAGTACTGGCGGTTTGGAATATTCACCAGCCCCGAAGGAATATACCTGGTAAGCAAAGCTATTACAACAGAAAACCCAGGCAGCCCCAATCCCAACGCCCCCATTAAAATCAGATGCTCGGAACGGCTCATCCAGCCGTTTGGCTGGCCGCCGCTGCCGAAATGAGTCGCCACTCGCTCCGGCAGAAGTGGAGCTGAGTAAGCCAGATATGCTAAAAAAATCAGGCACAGTGCCGCCAGAACCACCGCCGGTATAAATAATCCTCTCATAGTTGTATCAACGCTCCCAATAAATGTCAGAATCCGTGCTTACATAAAGACATAAAGCAAATTAGCCTTGGTATTATATATGAATCTTTTATACAAAAAAAGCCCAAAAAGCAGACCAACTGGTTACAAAAAAAATCTTTTACGTAACAAAAAAAGTCTGGACAAAGAGACAAAGTATGTTATAGTTGCCGAAAATTCTGCGGGATTTTTGTCGTTATAACTGATAGATACTCTTTTATAATGTTGAGAGGGAATAAAATGAAAACGGCGTTTTTGTTATTGTTATTAGCAATACCTTTAGGCTCGGAATTCCAGGCCAATACGCGCACAAGCCTTAACCAGGCAAATGCCGCTATTACAACAGACCCAAACGGTAGTTTTCTGGTAGTCTGGAGCAGTTATTTCAGCAGCAATTCAAATGACATTATCGGCAGGAGATTTAATTCTGACTGCAATGGTATCAGCACGGAATTCACAATAAATACTGTTACTGCGGGCAACCAGACGGAACCATCGGTTGCGTCAGATTCTTTCGGAAATTTCGTAGTAACCTGGCAGGGACCGGGGCTGATTGAAGGAGATGACGGGGACATTTTCGCCAGGCGTTACGATGCAAACGGTACCCCGCCTGGCCAGCAATGGCTGGTCAACAGTGACTCCAATAATATACAGCAGCACCCGCAGATTGCCTTTAACTCCGCCGGTAAATCTGTGATTGTATGGGACAGCAATAATACCGGTAGTACCAGAAATATACGCGGCCAGTTATATGACAATAACAGCTTTTGTACCGGCAAAGAATTTATCGTGAACGATGAAATATATGACAGCCGTTTTCCTGATGTCGTTATGGACTCGAACGGCGGCTTTGCCGTTGTCTGGATGCAGGGAAAAAACACAACCAACAATATCATAAAAGCAAGACTATACAACGCAGACGGCTCTGCCAGAACACCGTCTCTTATGGTAAGTACAAACAGCTTTAGCTCTTTGACAAGGCCGGCGATTGCAATGGGTCGAAGCGGCTCTTTTATAATAACATGGGACGGCGACCCGAACCGGGCCAAAGACGATGATATTCACGCCCGGATTTTTGAGCCGAACGGCGCTCCTCTGGGCGGGCAGTTCATTGTCAATACTACTATCAAAGGTCAGCAGCAGAACCCGCAGATTGCTATGAACAATACAGGCGATTTTGTTATCGTATGGGACAGCAACAGCACAATCGACCCCAACATCAATAACAAAGCAGAAATACAGGGACAGCGATATGACAGCTCAGGCAGACGCATAGGCAGTGAATTCAGGCTCAATACTTTTATGGAAAAAGACCAGAAAAACCCGGATATCGTGCTGTACGATAACGGCAAATTTATTGCGGTCTGGCAGAGCGACGAACAGGATGGTTCCGGCTGGGGCATTTTCGGCAGTTCGGGAAGTTTTACAACGCCTGCGGATTTGAACGCCGATGGTGTTGTGGATTTTAGAGACTATAGCTTTCTGGCATATAGCTGGGGCAAAGAAGATACGCTCTTATCCGATTTGGTAATAGACGGTAAAATCGACGGCCTGGATTTGGCCGAATTTTGCCGCCGCTGGCTCAAAGAATATAAATGATGGTTTAGTCGTCTCTTACGATTTCTCTGTGCCTTTTTTATATGTCAGGGCAGAAGCAGGCTTTGGCCGGTCATTTCCTGCGGTTTCGGTATGTCCATTATATCCAGCAGTGTTGGGCCAATGTCAGCTAATCTCCCGCCGGAGCGCAATTTTCTGCCTTTTAGACCTTCATGGAATACAATGAGCGGCACATCAAAGAGTGTATGCGAGGTATGTGGTTTGTTGGTTTCTATATCCCACATTTTTTCAAAATTTCCGTGGTCGGCAGTAATGAGCGCTGCTCCGCCGAGTAACTTGACCTTGTCCAGGATTCTACCGACACATTCATCGACCACCTCGGCTGCTTTGACCGCTGCCGAGAGTATGCCGGTGTGCCCGACCATATCCGGGTTAGCAAAGTTGACTACCATAATGTCGTATTTGTTGGCATTTAGTCTGTCGAGAACGACATCGCAGACTTCGTGAGCACTCATTTCCGGCTTTAAGTCGTACGTTCGCACACGCGGAGAAGGAACGATTTGTCTGTCTTCGCCCGGAAATGGTTTCTCGGTATAATCGTTGAAGAAAAAGGTAACGTGTGCGTATTTTTCAGTTTCCGCACAGCGGAACTGTTTCAGGCCAAGACTGCTCCAGTACGCTCCCAGAATATTCGCCATTTTGGGAGGTTTCGGAAATGCCACCGGCGCAGGTATTGTCGCATCGTACTCGGTCATACAGACAAAGTAAATATCAGCAAGCGTTGTTCTGGGGAATTCTTTGAATGCCGGCTCAACAAAGGCCCTGGTGATTTCACGGGGTCTGTCGCCGCGAAAATTAAAAAAAATCACGCCGTCTCCGTTATCAACTGTAGCTACCGGGTGATTGTCGGCGCTAACTATGCACACAGGCTCGATAAATTCATCCGTAACTTGTTTCTGGTAGCTCTGAGCAACAGCTTCTGCGGCGCTGCCGGCCTTGGCGCCCTTGCCGTTTCTGATACATTCATAGGCCTTTTGCACACGGTCCCACCGGCTGTCGCGGTCCATTCCATAGAATCTTCCCATCACCGAGGCAACTGTGCCGATGCCGATTTCTTTGCATTTTTTCTCGATATCTGCGAGATAACCGGCCCCGCTGTCTGGTGGAGAGTCCCTTCCATCGGTAAAAGCGTGAATGAATACGTCTTTCAGCCCGTTTCTTTTGGCAAGCTCCAGCAGGCCGTAGAGATGGTCGAGCAATGAGTGTACGCCGATATTGCTGCAAAGGCCCATAACGTGCATCTTGCCGTTGTGGTCTTTGACGAATTTCAACATTTTCAGAAACTCTTCATTTTTGAAAAAAGACCCGTCACGAATGGTTTTACTGAGTCTGACCGATTCCTGCGGTACAATCCTGCCTGCCCCGATATTTTGGTGTCCGACCTCGCTGTTGCCCATTGTTCCATTCGGCAAGCCTACATCTTCTCCGCTCGTCTTGATAAGGCAATTCGGATATTGCGTCATTAACAGAGCATCAACGGGGGTACGGGCGCACCTGACGGCGTTGTACTGGTCTTCCTGCGGGTTGGGATTGTAACCCCATCCATCGCGAATGATTAAAACCATCGGTTTGTTTCTGGGATTTACTTTTTGTTTGGGCATAAAAACCTTTCGCCTAAATACAACAAAAGACGAGGTTTTGCCTCGCCCGGACATTACCATTTAATATAAATCACGGTGGTATGATATGAAATTCTGCTCAATCTGTCAAACCTGTTATATACAGAAGCCGGCCTATCATATAGAAAGAATCATCTCAACTTTTTCTATACCCTTATCCAAAGCTCAGTTTTTATAATTTTTTTGAGATATTTTTCTTGAGAATTTCCGAAAT
>CAZYWY010000246.1:0-3893 GCA_964651605.1 uncultured Pirellulales bacterium
CTCATGAATCTGTTTTCAGCTATGCGCCGGATTCCACAGGGGCCCTCGAACACAGAATATTGGCAGAGGAAATTGTCTGAAAGATGACAAAAAAAGAAAGAACAGGACTGCAAAGCAAAATATCGCATATATTTTCGGGTGTGCCTGTACCGAAAAAAAGCCGCCCAGCTGATGGTGAAAGTATAGCTGCGCCCAAACCCGAAGAAAGCAACATTACACAGATGCCCGTTGCAGCGGATGATGCCGTAGAGTGGAATATAGAACCTCAGGCTGATATTGGCAGTTCTGTAACGGAACAAACTGTCTCGGAAATTCAATCTGCCCCGCAGACACCGATAGAAGAGACTTCAAAGCAAACAGAACCGGCAGAGGAGATTCCTGTTGAACAGGATACTGAAAACAAAACGCAAAATATAGAATATTCAACTCCACAATCCGTTGCGGGGGCAGAAGTGGATTCTTCGCTCGATATTTCCAAAGAATCGCCTTATATCGAGCCGCCGGTAAAAACTCCTGTGCATGCACCTGCCTTTGTTATTGAAAGAAAGACCGCACCATCCGCAGCCAGGAAATCGGCGCAACGTTTAAAAGTCAAAACCAGGACAAACCGGCCCAAGGCCGATGCTGCCCAGAGGCGGCAAAAAGTGCAACTGGCGGTACTTATTGGTCTTTCGATTCTTCTGGTCTTTATACTTTTTAATCCGTTTAAAGTATCTTCACGGGCTGTAAGTCCTGCCGGTACCGACCAGAAAGGGATGACGCCTACGACAGGGACAGATAATGCAATTACTAAAGTCAATTGGCCTGCGCCGCCCGATTATCCTGAGAACATTACAGACCCGATGGATACAGCTTCTGTCAGGCCGGTTGAACCTCAATCGCTAAGACCTATAGTCAGCGGCATAACCTACAGCGACGACAAGCCGCAGGTCATTATCGGCACACAACTGGTTGGCGAAGGTGAACAAATAAACGGTACAACTGTGGTAAAAATAAACAAAGACAGCGTGGAATTCGAAAAAGACGGCGAAAAATGGATACAGCAGATACATAATGAAAAATAATAACAGGATGTAATGGCTTAGCCATACAATAGAAAAAGAAAGACAGAGGATAGCGTTTATTTATCTATACATTGAACGCTGGTTTATTAGAAAGGAAATATTATGAAAGATGTAAGGCAAAGGAATGCGTTGGTTGTATTGTTAGTGGTACTGTGCCTGAGTGTGGCTGTTATTGCTCAGCAAACCCAGCCGGGACAGGAGGGAAAGGGTTTGAACGAAGTCCAGAAGAAAATGAAGAAAATAGTCACCGTCAACTATCCTAGCACACCTATCGATGAAGTTTTGAGGTCACTTGCATCTCAGGCTGATTTGGATATTGTCAAAGCGCCGGAAGTTACAGGCAACGTAACCGCCGCATTGACGGATGTTCCTCTGGATGCCGCATTGAATGCGATTCTGAGCGTTAACGGCTGGGGATATGTGACAGATGATTACATAGTAAGGATTGTTCCTGCCTCGAAGATGACCGCAGAGACAGAAAAATTAGTCAGCAAGGTTTATAGAATATACTACGCTAATGTTACCGAGGTCGAGCAGGCCCTGACAAAGATTATTTCCAAGCGGGGTCAGATTACCGCCAGCAAAGGTTCAAGCAACATTATTGTTACCGATACCGAAAGTAACATTAAGGCCATCGATTCATTCCTTGAGGAAATTGACCGCATAACGCCCCAGATTATGGTCGAGGTCAGAATTTACGATATAAGCAACTCGGATTCGCTTGACCTGGGTGTCCAATGGAACAATATTGGCCGTAACACAGGACGTGGAACAGGATACCCGATACCTGACACGGACTCGGGTAGAATGACCGGAGGACCAGCAACAGGTTTCAGCAGAAGCGACCCGTTCATTAGCGGCGGTTTTGAAAGTACTACAAATATGGCAACCGGTACAACAGGACTGTTGAACTTCGGCATACTTAACGAGCATATAGATTTGGATATGATATTCACCGCTGCCAAGTTCAAGGAAGCAGCCAAGCTGCTTGCAAATCCACGAATAGTGGTGCTTGATAATGAGGAGGCTTCCTTTGAGGTTACAAGGGAGATTCCTTATCAGCAGCTTCAGCAGGGAGGTAATCAGAGTTACGGCACAACTGAATTCAAGCCCATAGGCGTTAATCTCAAGGTAACGCCGCATCTGGCGAAAGACGGAATGATAAGGCTGCATATAATACCTGAGTTCAGCGTTCATGTTTCAAATGTCACTTTGTCGCTGACCGGAACAAATGTGACGATGCCGCAGCCTGTTGTCGATAAGCGCAAGGCCGACACAATAGCGATGGTGAAAGACAGCCAAACAATTGTGGTTGGAGGCTTGCGAAAGGATGAAGTTACACAGCAGATTAGCAAGGTGCCTCTGCTGGGTGATATTCCGTTGCTGGGCTTGCTGTTCAGATTTCAGGGTGAGAAAAATGTCAACAGTGAACTGGTTGTATTTATTACCCCAAGGATTATAGAACAGCCTGTGCTGACTGACAAGGAAGCTGAATATCTAAAGGCATCTGAAATGGAAAGCCCCGAGGAAATGGTTCAGCTTATTAAGCCTGCTCAGGAAGAAAAAGAGGAATAGCAAGAGTAATGACGGATTATATTAAAGAGCAAAAAGCAAAAATTAAAAATCAAAATGACAAATCAAAATTAAAAAATGGTAACATCTTTCATTGGCGCAGGAGTTTGTTTTTGCATTTTGCAGTGTATCTTTGATATTTAATTTTTGATATTTGATTTTGTTCTAATTTGGGTGAGGCACTTAAAAATGATAGAAATAAAATACATACTGGCTGAAGCGGTGAACAGGCAGGCAAGTGACGTGCATATAAACGTCGGCTTGCATCCAATTATTCGTGTAAATACCGAGCTTATTGAGACAGAATTTTCGCCGGTTACCAACGATGATGCAAAACAGATAATGCTCTCGCTGGTCGGGCAGGACAAATTCGAGCAGTTCGAGAATAAAAGAGACCTTGATTTCTCGACAAGCATTACAGAGCCGAATCAGCGATTTCGCGTCAATGCACATTATCATCGTGACACTATTGAGATTTCCTTCAGATTGATTTCGCACACAGTTCCTACGATAGACGACCTGAACCTGCCGGCCAAGTTCAAGGATTTTGCGGATTTGCCCAGAGGTCTGGTTCTTGTAACAGGCCATACCGGCGCCGGCAAAAGCACAACGCTGGCCTCGGTAATCGGGCTGATAAACCAAAAGTACAAAAAACGCGTGGTTACCATCGAAGACCCGATTGAATACTGGCTGACCAATGAGCAGTGTATGATTGAGCAGCGAGAAGTCGGCTCAGACTGCCCGAGCTTTTCGAACGGATTGCGGCACATTCTTCGCCAGGACCCGGATGTCATTATGGTCGGCGAAATGCGCGACCAGGAGACAACCAGTTTTACGCTCACAGCTGCCGAGACGGGACATCTTGTTTTCAGCACACTGCATACAATCAATGCCTCGCAGTCGATAGAACGCGTAATAGACATTTATCCTGCCAATCAGCAGACTCAGGCTCGCACAATGCTGTCCAACGCCCTTCAGGCTGTGGTTTCACAGACTTTGTTCAGGCGGATTGACCAGCCCGGTATGGTGCCAAGCACGGAAATCCTGCTTTGTACTTCTGCGGTGAGGAACTGTATCCGAGAAAACAGAATTCACGAAATCCCGAATATCATTGAGACATCCCGGCGATTCGGAATGCATCTGATGGATAACAGCATTGCTGAACTGGCTTCCAAAGGCTTTATAGACAAAGAAGAGGCTATTCTGCGTTCGAGCAACCGAGTGAAGATGGAAAAACTGCTCAAGCTCAGCGGCGGC
>CAZYWY010000247.1:0-1525 GCA_964651605.1 uncultured Pirellulales bacterium
GACGAGAGACGGAAATGTTGCCTGGTGGCACTGGCATAGAAGGCTGTATGACTGGGTAATTCACTTTGCCAATACAAAGCACGGCGAAAAGGCACTGTTCGTTCTGAGTTTTGCCGAGTCCAGTTTCTTTCCTGTCCCGCCGGATGTCCTGCTGGGGCCGCTGGCGCTGGGGGCGCCCAAAAAATGGGTGCGGTTCGCAGTTTTTTGCTCAATCGCATCGATTCTTGGCGGAATCGCAGGTTATTGTATCGGGATGTTTCTTTGGTCGGCGATTGGCCCCTGGGCGTATGCACATCTTGCAGCGATAGGACTGACCGAGGCGAACTTTGCCAAATTTCAGAAATGGTATGACACCTATGACTTCTGGATTGTTTTTACCTGCGGTTTTACACCGTTGCCATATAAGGTCTGTACCATATCGGCAGGAGTGGCGAAAATCAACTTTTTTGGCTTTCTTATTGCCTCGGCGCTGAGCCGTTCAGCGAGATTTTTCATCGTGGCCGGGCTTATGGGTATCAAAGGCGAAAAAATCAGGCCTTTCGTGGAAAAATATTTCAACTGGCTCAGCCTGGCCTTTGTGGTGCTGTTGATTGGCGGATTCGCTCTGTTAAAATGGTGTCGTTGATTAAATTCGAGGTTATTGATATGAATGACACGCAAAAGAAAAATCTCCTGAAGGTCGCCCGTGATACGGTTGAAGCGGTGATTACCCGCAAACCGGTTGCGGTGCCAAAATCGGATGAGCCGGAACTGAACGCACCCTGCGGCTGTTTTGTAACCTTGAAAAATCACGGCAGGCTGCGGGGCTGTATCGGCCAGTTCACTTCCGATGTCCCGCTGATTGAATTAGTTGCAGATATGGCAAAAGCATCAGCCACAGGCGACCCGCGATTTTTCTCCAACCCAATCAAAGCAGGGGAGCTGAATCGGCTGGATATCGAAATCTCCGTCCTTTCGCCGCTGAAAAAAACCGACGAGCCGCTGAGCCTGCGACTGGGCATTGACGGCATTTATATCAAAAAGGGGTACGCTTCTGGCTGTTTTTTGCCGCAGGTCGCAACCGAGGCAGGCTGGAACCAAGAGGAATTCCTCTCCTATTGCTGCACGCACAAGGCGGGCCTTGCCTACGATGCCTGGCAGGATGCGAATACAGAAGTGTATCTATTCACAGCCGATGTATTCGGCGCAGATTTCAAAGATTTATAACGTTACTCAATGTTATTATTGCGGGTATGCCTTTGCATATCCTACGTTGACTGACTGAGGTTTTTTAGATATTTTGAAACAATATTTCTTATTGATTTGAACCCGAATTTATTTATATCAATTTCTTTTGGATTTATAAAGAGAACCGAGCCGACATCATCGCAAGCCTTAGCCAAAGTGACATTTTCTACTTCACATACATAAGCAATATCGACAGTGTTATATTTTATTTGCTCATACTCATATACATTTGGCGCTGAGCAAAAATAGGATAACGAGCTGACTTCAAGACCTAATTCCTCTTTTATTTCGCGTCTGA
>CAZYWY010000247.1:1625-3885 GCA_964651605.1 uncultured Pirellulales bacterium
TGTTCAAGCATATTATTTAGAGATAAAAAAATATTTTATTTGTAGGTTGTGCACCGCACAACATTCATATAAATTCGGATTGGTGTGCATTGCACACCCTACGGAACTTTCCGTCAATTTTTAAGATTTGTAGGGTGTGCACTGCACACCTTAAATAATTTCATTCTCCTGTTGTATCCTTAATTTCATCGAAATCAGGCGGCTCATGTTTTACAGAGCCGCACTCACAAAGCCAATCCTGAGTATAATAACCTTCTTTCGTCCAGAGGTGGAAACTTGAATATGGCCATTGATGTGGACAATTGACAAGGCTGTGTTTGACAGGATTATAATGTATATAATTGATATGGCGAATAAGGTCATCCTGGTTGCGGATTGTGTGTTCCCAAAAACGTTTTTGCCAGATGCCTCTTTCGCGATGTTTTTGTCTTGTGTTTGAAACGACTCCTTCATCTCCACCATTCGCAATCCACAATTGCGTGAATTCTTTTTTTATTTTGCCGATGCGGATTGAGAAATCGCAGTCTTCTTCAGGTAATTTCCATATACAATGAAAATGCTCCGGCAAAAGCACAAATGCAATCGATTCAAAGGGATGAATACAACGGATTTTATCTATCGCTGTTCGCAAATAATAGCGAGCATTATCATGACAGAAATACCTCTGGCGCCGGTGTGTTACCACCGTGAAAAAAAAAGTTCCACCAGGCTGAAAATTTCGGATATAATCTGGCATAAGGCAGATGGTATGAAAAATGAGAAAGGTTTTCAAATGGAATCGGGGTACATTGCGCAAAATTCAAGACCAAAATGGTGTGCGATGCACACCCTACAAGACTTTGGAGCCGGAAAAGATATAGGATGAATGACGGGCTTTTGCCTGCCAGCGTACCCACCAGCGAGAACGGTTTTTAATGTATCTTAGATTTGCCATTTTGATACAACCTTGTAAGAATCTTTGATACAAATTTGATACAGACCGAACAATGCAAAGACAATCTACGCACTGACAATCCATAAGTTCTTTACCCGCAATCCTTTAACAATAAAAGCGGGTGACGGGAATCGAACCCGTGTAGCCAGCTTGGAAGGCTGGAGCTTTACCGCTAAGCTACACCCGCATAAACAATTAAAATTGACTATTTTGCGTTTATTATTTACTATTTTATTAGAAATCTTCAATAAAAAAAATGGAAATAATCTGAATTGGATTAAGAAAATGCAGTAAAAGGCACCTTCAGCGTGAAGCGTGAAGCGTATCTCGTATTTCGCTTCACGAAATACGTAATAGGTTTTTTGTTAGTAATGAACATTAAAGAAACAGCACAAAAGGCACGAACAGCCTCGATAGGTTTAGCAGCGGTACAGACAGATATAAAAAATGCTGCGTTAGCAGAGATTGCAAAGGCTCTGAAGGCAAAAGCTGCGCAAATCATTTCCGCCAATCAGCAGGATATAGCTGCTGCGAAGAAGGCAAATCTGGCCGTGCCTTTGCTCAAACGTCTAAAATTTGACGATGAAAAAATCCAGCAGGTCATTGCCGGCATCGAGAGCTTGAGCAAACTCGACGACCCGGCGGGAAAGGTGCTGACTGCCACCGAGCTTGACGCCGGCCTTGAACTGTACAAAGTCAGTTGTCCGATTGGCGTAATCGGGGTTATTTTCGAGTCCCGTCCCGATGCTCTTGTGCAAATCTCAACACTGTGCCTGAAAAGCGGAAATTCAGTGCTGTTAAAAGGCGGCAGCGAGGCAGACCAGACCAACAGCATCCTGGCTGAGATTATCGCACAGGCCGGCGAAAAGGCAGGGCTTCCAAAAGGCTGGCTCCAGTTGCTGCATACCCGGCAGGATGTTGCAGAGATGCTCGAACTGGATGAATATATAGACCTGGTTATTCCACGCGGCTCGAATGATTTCGTCCGCTATATAATGAACAATACCAATATCCCGGTGCTGGGACACGCCGACGGTATATGTCACGTGTATATAGACGGCGACGCCGATATTGAAATGGCGGTTAATGTCACCATCGATTCCAAATGCCAGTACGTGGCGGTCTGCAATGCAGCCGAAACTCTGCTGGTCGATAGAAAGATTGCAGAGGAGTTTTTGCCGAAAGTTAAAATTGCTCTCGAACAGAAGGGCGTTGAGCTTCGCGGCTGTCCTAAAACAGCATCGATAATAGATATAAAACCTGCGACAGAGCAGGACTGGGCCACGGAATATCTCGATTATATTTTGTCGATAAAGGTTGTGGATG
>CAZYWY010000248.1:0-3871 GCA_964651605.1 uncultured Pirellulales bacterium
AATACCCCTTTTGCATTGCCTCCCCTTTTCTTGGTTTTCCTCCTTTATAGTCGGACATCGAATATAATTGTGTATTCCCGCCATTGTCTTTCTCGGTGAACCATATCTGGTCACGTCGGAAAAGTTCGGGGTCTAATAGAGTTACATCATGGGTAGCAAAAATTAATTGTGCACCATTTTTGTTATATTCTGGGTTTTGGATAAATTTTATTATTTCACGAGTCAGAAGCGGATGCAAATGTGCCTCTAATTCATCTATGAATACAGTATAGCCGTGCGCAACCGTTTCAAAAAGAGGACCCAACAACTGAAAAAATCGCTTCGTTCCATCGGATTCTTCTTGCAATGGCAAATAGATATCCTCGTCCTTTTCAATGTTATGATGAGCTATCTTAACTTTTGGTCTCAAAAAACCTTTTACTATTTTTGCTCGCATATCATCAGGCATTTCTTTAGGAAACTTAATTTTGTCTTTATCTACTTCCGGTTTTATGACCTTTACGCCTCTGATACCCATATCTGCTGACCGCAGCAGTTCTGTAACAAAGTTATATATACCCTTGCTTAATTCTCGTTCTTTTTCTAAATCTAATAGCATTTCAGCTGTAACTGGTTCAAAGTATTCCCTTGGCGGCGCTACCCGCAGATTGTCTTTGAACCAGTTATATACATTAGTTAGCTGATCATTATTCCACTGTGCACCAACTGATAAGAATAAAGCATTCTCTCGTGTTTTTTCTGCTAACTTTAATTTATCGCCTTTTAAAAAGGTACTATACTTCCAGTCATAACTACCTTTTTGTTCGTTAAAAGTTCTTTCATACCAAGTCTGCCCTGCACCTTTCGGGTATGCAATTAGCCATTCTTTCTGGAAACGCTTTCTCGTTGCTTCAAAACCGTATTGATATCGAATATCTTTTTCAAGAAAGGTTACTTCAAAAAAACTTGGGTTATTTTCTGATATACCATTTAACAGAAACGGCTTTACCGGCAGATTCATATCGGGTTTGAAGCTTGCAGATGTCTCTACAAAATTCTGCATTGTATTCACTGCTTTTATTAGGTTGCTTTTTCCTGATGCGTTGGCTCCGTAAATGCCGGCACTTTTCAATATTCGCAATTTATCAATGGTCTGAAAATTTTCCTTCAGAGTTGTTTTGTCTCTATCAGCAACTAGACTGAAAACTTGCTCGGTCTGGAAAGATCTGAAATTTTTTACCCTGAATTCAAGTAACATTCGATTTTACCTCTAATATTTTGGCTATTTTTGCAGATATTATGCAAAATACGGCTTCATTTTAAGTTCTTATACTATTTAGAATATCGGCAAAAATATCGCAAAGCAAGAATATTGCCGTGAACATAAAAAGAGTTAATAATGTGTTTTTGTCAATAAACTCTCTTTATTCTTTATTTTCAATATTGATAATGGGGTTTTTGAAATGAAAAGCGAAAAATTTACCATAGAAATACTTTTTTAAAAAACCAGTTTTAAAAAATTCTGGTGATAGTTGGCTTTGTATAGTGAACCAAACAGATATACCGCCAACAAATAACTAAAAGAAAATTTACACCTATACTGTCTGCAATTGTTGTTCGGCTCGCAATAAAATAGCGGTCTGGTTCAGAACAAGCTGTTTCACAAGCCCGGCGGGAGCAGAGGAAATCCCCATACTAAATACAGCCTCTTCAACAAACCCCGCAACCGTGCGAGCCATCTGACGGGTCAGACCACGCTCTGTTACAAGGTCATCCACGATTTTTGATTTGTCCCAGGGAAATCCCTTTTCGGCTGGTTCGCTCCAGCCCTGCGCAGCAGAATCGGCCAGTTCCTGAGCATCGGCAAGCACGACCTCAAGCCGACTGCGTTTGAGCCGGCGCTCCAGATGATACTCGCTTAACGCTGCCGCAGCGGCATCGTAGCCGGTCGATGACAAAACCGCCTTGATAATCGAGAGAATTTCACTGCTGGTGACATTTCGGCTGTCCTGCTGATTGTACAGGTAGTATGTCACCGCCTCGGCGAGCTGCTCAGCCAGATATACATCAGCGCAGCCTGCACCTTCGAGGGCTTTGCTGATTGTCCCGATTACCTTGGTGTACAGATACTTTTCGGTACTGCCGTCAGATTTGAGAACTGTCAGTAGTTTGCGCATCACCTTCTTTGCCTCCATGCAAAAATTATTACCCTCAACTGCCCTATTTAATACAGAGTCGGCCAAGCTTAATCGAAAAGCGTCAACTGTGTGGCCGGCTCGGTATCGCCGATTTCCCGGCTGACTTCCTTAATCAGGTCACCCGCATCCCTGAAATCGCGATAAATACTCGCAAACCGGATGTAAGCCACCTTGTCAACCCTGCGCAATTGACGCATAACTCTTTCGCCGATAAAGTCCGACGAAACCTCTTTATCAAAACTTCTGAATATATTCTCCTCGACTTTGTCGGTTATCTCCTGAAGCTGCTCTACTGAAACCGGCCTTTTGTAGCAGGCTTTTTGCAGCCCGGCGATAATCTTTTCCCTGTCGTAAGGAACGCGGGAATGGTCCTTTTTCACCACGAACAGCCTGATTGATTCACTGACTCTTTCATAAGTTGTGAAACGTCTTTTACAGACCAGGCACTGACGCCGGCGTCTAATCACCCGCCCGCCATCACTGGAGCGTGAATCTATAACTTTGTCGCTGTCTTCCTTGCAAAATGGACATTTCATTTTTTGTCCCGTTTTGCATAAAACTTTTCAGATTTACGCGTAATCTCATTATCCCACAGCCAGACGCTGTTAATACCCATCTATTCCCTTACCAATAAGGCAGATACTACATCTGGTTGATTATTGGTATGATAACAACAATATATGGTGTGTCAACAAAAAATTGGAAAATTCCCACAGGAAAAAGGTGACTTGGAGATTTTCTTATAAAAAAAGCCTCTGCGCAGCGAACGCAGAGGCCAACTCGGAAAGAAACTTATACAACCCCCCCCAAAAGGTCTGGTATTAAGCCCTCGCCTTATGCAGAAGCGGCTTTTTTACCGCTTACCGCCCTCCACTTAAAGTTTAACATCAAAATCCCGATTTGCAAAATGCCGGAGAAATTATTTGTCTGATAAGCAGGCAGGGATTTTGGCAGCAGAATCGATAAATAGAAATACAGCAGTCTTCATTTAAAAGGGTGGTATTGAATGCCGCTTAATATAGTTCTGTTTCCGGGGGTATAAACAATTACGCCATTCTGCAACCAAATATTGAAGTATTTGTTGAAAAGGCTTCACAGCTTTGTTGTTCAATCGTCCAATCAGTTTCCAACTAAAGCTGTTGAATTTGTTTAGGTATGTCTCTGGCGTGTATCTCTTCTGATTCCGCTGCTGCCTACATCTGCCTCTCTGCCAACGGTCGTCTCAACGCCATCGCGCAGGACCTCAATCCTAACCGTGGAATCATCAGCAATTTCGCCCATTAATTCAAGGAATGAATCCGTTCCTTTAACCGTTTGTCCGTTAATTTTCCGAACTATATCGCCTTGCTGTAAGCCAAAATTAGAGGCATATCCCATTTCCTCAACACTTTCCAGTCTGGCCCCAGCCGGGTCATCAACACTTGTAGCACCGATAAAAGCACTATTAGCCTGGTTGGTTGCGGCTTTTCGAATTGTAAAACCATGAACTAATGCCAATACGATTATTATCGGAATTATTATAAAAATATTTTTTGAAATCATTTTATGAATATCTTTAACCATCTTTTTTCCTTATGAAAATCAACTTTTTACTGCATCAAGGCAAAAAACCCTTTCTGAAATAATAGACGAACAGACTATGGTCTTTATTGCAATATTTGACAATTAAAGTCTGCTTAATGAACGGTAAAAGA
>CAZYWY010000249.1:0-3864 GCA_964651605.1 uncultured Pirellulales bacterium
TGCCATAAGAACATTATGTGAGTTTATATGCTCAGCGCATTAAATATTCACAATCCGTATTACAATCAGACTATTTCCTGATTAACAAAGTATTTTCTACCTCCATCTTCAAAAACTTTCATTCTGCATTGATAAACGTTCTCTATTATGTTTGAGGTTAAGACTTTCTCACTGGTTCCATCAGCAATAATTTCCCCTCCATCAAGCAAAATAGTCCGCTCAGCATCAATGGGAATGGATGCAATCTCATGGGAAATCATAAGGACAGTCAGATTCATTTGACTTTGCAACTCATGGACAAAACGGCTGATTTTAAGTTTCCAGTGAAAATCCAGATTGGAAGTAGGTTCATCGAGCATTAAGACATTGGGATTTTGAACCATAGCCCGTGCAATTAATGCTTTTTGCCGTTCACCACTTGAAAGGCTTCTGAATGTCTGATTTTTCTGATTTCCAAGGCCAACCTTATCAAGCCATTGGTCCACATAATCATAATCATCGTGATTGAGGCTTATAAACAAAGGTTTTATACTGGTACGTCCCATTGCGACAACTTCACGCACTGTAAAAGGCAATTCCGGATTATATTCAGCAGCCTGAGGGATATAACCGATTTGCTTCCTGAGATTACTTCTTTGCCAGGGAGTTTGTGACAATATAGCGGTTTGATTAAATGCAACAAAACCCCGTGTTGGCTTTAGCAGGCCACACAAAACTTTCAATAAAGTTGTTTTACCCGCCCCATTGGTGCCTATGATATTTACAAACTGACCTGCTGCGATATTCAGATTATCAATATTCAGTATCGTTTTACCGGATCTGATAACTTGCACATTGGATATTTGCAGAGATGCTCCTGCCATTATTTAGACGCCTCAAGCAAATTGTTAATGTTGTCTCGTAAAAGAGCGTCAAATCCGAACTGTAGTGTCGGAGAGGATTTTCCTTCCGGGAAATTACTAAATACAACGAGTTTAGTTTTTAAGTGGTCGGCAAGTGCTTCCGCAAATTCAGTCCCTTCCTGTTTGTTTGCAATAATATAGTTAATCTTGTTTTTATTGGCTTCCTGGAGATTATGATTTATCTGGTTCGGTGTCATCGTATCCCGTCCGGAAAATACAGAAACGGGATTTAAACCCAGCCATTTTGTAAATTCTTCTTGATGTTGCGATACGATAACATTGCTGTTTTTTAATTTTGACTGTTCAACCTGACCGAGCAGCTCACAGCCAAGACTTTTCATGCGATTCTCAATTTCTGCAACTCTTGATTCATAGTAAGCTTGTTGAGATGGTTTTTCTTTTGACAAAGTAACAACTACCTGTTTTACAATTGATAGATATGTGTCGGGGATGCATAATCCCGGCGGTGGAACGATGCAGTACGTTTTCAAACCCTTATCTTTTATTCGCGGCACTGCCTTTTCGATATTTTGCTGAAAATCAAAAACGAACAGCATTTTACAACTACATAACTGGTTTACCTGAGACGGTGATATATCAAAATGTCCCGGACACATTCCGGGAGGTGCCAAGCTTAATATCTCCATTTGACTTCCGCAGACATCCCTAACCACGCAACCAAGATACGAATTTGCCACAGCAATTTCAGGCTGATTTTGATTATTTTCTTTTCTATTACATCCACCCATGTGAAGGCTGATATAAAATAAAGATAGCAGTAATATAGACTTTTGCCGAATCACTTAGTTTCCCTCGAAAGAACCGATTTGATTACCTTTTCTTAATTCCATTCTGACAATAATGCCTTTACTTTTCTGTGGGCTGTACCATGTCCTTTTTGGAACTGGGCCGTTCAACTGCTTTAAAATTTCAAAATCATTATAATCAGGTCCTTGGCTATATATGACCCAGGTCACTGGTGATTTTGCCAGGTCATTATATTGAATATCTGTTTCAGGTGTTCCATCCTGAAACGGAAAATCTACTGGAACCAGAAGTATAGCTTTCTTTTGTGGTATGAATCTGCCATTCTGGTATAGTTCACCAACTGACCAGTATTTGTATGTATTGCTGTTATGAAACCTGTCCATAATTCCTGCGGACATCCCGGATCCCGGCGACGGCGGAGGCAGATAGCCGCCATCAACAAGCTCAGGCGGCAACTGGTGATCTTCCCATCCTAGGGTACAGTCTTTACGGCTCGGAGGAGGTTTTGTGCTATTATCATCCATATACATATCCAGGCATATCCCGATTTGTCTCAATTCTGCATTGACGGCAACTATCTTGGCTTGCAGTTGTGCACGGGCAAGCGATGGTAATAAGATACTCATCAGTAGCCCAAGAATAGAAATAACAACTAAAAGCTCTATAAGTGTAAAGCCTTTTTTCATCAAACAAACCTTCAAAAAACAAAGAGCTTAAGCAACATCAATGTGGCCCTAAGCTCTTTGTTAGTTCAAATTATAGCTGATAGTTCTTATTCATCACAGTTATATAAGCCGGCTCTGCTTTGCAGCCAGTTTTCCACTAAGTCCGTAATATCATTGCAGTCCACAATATAGTCTTTGTTAATATCACCCGGCAGATTTCCACGTGCATGTCCCGTATCATTCAGTACCAGACCATTACCATCATAGTTTAGCACCACCATACGGTAACCACCTTTAATATTTGGTGGATAGCCGGTGCCTTCCTGATCAAGAATTCCGATGGCGTCTATCTGGCCCGTAGGGCAACTATATTTTGAAATACCTGCACCAATTCCGAGCAAAACAGGAAATGTACGACCGTCTGAGTTTTTAATAGTGATTGTCTGGCCCTGGCCCCAGTTTTGGGGGTCTATGATGTTAACGTCTTGTATTCTAACCAACCGGCTCTGGTAATATTCACAGCCAGTCATTCTAATTGGGTCAAAAATAAAATTATCATTTGCATCCTTTAGGTTGGAAATACTTAGTTCTTCCGGCTGAGGCAAACCAACTGCCGGTTTAACCAGTTCAATCTTAAAGTCAAAAAGTGGATCAATCTCGTGATTTTCATTTATATTGTTTTTCCCGGCATAGAAAAGATATGTTCCAGTCACTCGTATTCTGTCGCCAGCATGAAAAACATAGCCTGTATTAGGGTCACGATTCAGCCTACATATTTCCGACAGCCACTGTTGATTTGTATAGTTGTTGCCTGTATCCCCAGGGCCGTTACTGTAATTTTGTCCTATCCAGCAAGCAGTCCCTGCATGGTCATCACCTTCACCCTGGAACCATATCTGCCACTGGCCGCCCATAAACCATGGTGCAATCGTTGGGTCCGGTGTCGGGTCAAGATATTCTTCCGGATTATTTAACAGGATTCCTTCTAAAACAACTTGAAAAGGACCATAAAATGCACTGGAACCATCCGAAGTTACTGCCTGAAACTGCCAGTGAGTGACAGGCATAGGTTCGTCCCCAAAGGCTGCAGCGACAGCAATTAACAGCATAAAACCCGCAAATTTCACGTTTTTCATATTCAGTCCTCCATAAAAATTAATCAATTATTTTGACTGTGCACATACGATTTATACAATCGTATTACTATGTGCATAAAAATATATAATTCGTGCTACGATGTCAAGCATAAATTTTTAAAAGTTTTTTTAGAATATGTTGTTGGTAATTTTAGGAGATACTATTATGTTGAAAGAAGCTTTTGTTGCTACTCTGGGAAACAATAACGAATACCAGCCAATATTAAATGGCAAGCCCCAAACTTGTGGGATGCGTTCCGGCAGGGTTTATTTAGTAGCTGGCCAGAGTTGTGGCCAGCATTCGACAAATGCTCACGAAGAAATACTGGTCTTTCTATCCGGACAAGGCGAGGCATTAATTGGACAAGAAAATAAATCGCATCAGGTTGGCAA
>CAZYWY010000250.1:0-3853 GCA_964651605.1 uncultured Pirellulales bacterium
AACAGATTCAAGAGCGCTTGGAGCCTCGGCCAACCGAACGTCTTTATGAATAACCGTATTAAAAACCAAATCACCGAAAAATACTCTCATCTGTCGTTGAATCTGTCTGCTCAGCTTGGTTCTGCTCTCAACGAAAGTCAGTAGCAACCCCAGGATTTCCAGGTCCTGATTAAAACGTTTCTGGACAATATCCACCGTTTCAAGCAGTTGCCGCAGACCTTCAAGAGCGTAATAGTGTGTCTGTACCGGAATAATAAGCTCGCTGCTGGCTACAAGAGCGTTGATGGTCAACAGACTCAAAGATGGTGAGCAGTCTATAATAGACATATCATAATGGCCGTTGATTTCCTTAAGTCTTTTACCGAGGATATACTCCCTGTTTTCCTTTAACGCCAGCTCAAGCTCGACTCCCGAAAGCAAAACATTGCTCGGCAGCACATCAAGACCCTCGATATTGCTTTTAACTATCGTCACATTCACGGGAACGTCACTCTCGGCGAACAAATGATACACCGATTTATCTACGGTTTCAGGGTCGCAGCCCAGTCCAATTGTAGCGTGCGCCTGCGGGTCCAGGTCAACCAGCAGCATTTTCTTGCCCAACATCGCCAACGCTGATGCAAGATTAACGGCTGTCGTTGTCTTGCCGCAGCCGCCTTTCTGATTTGCAATCGCTACTGTTCTCATATTATCGAGATACTACAAATTCCTGTTACAATCTACAGTGAAACCTCAGACTAAATCCAATATAAGTTATTACAAAACAGATAAATACGCAAACAATAAACAAAAATTGTTACACCTTCTGGTCTTTGGCAACAAGTACTATCAGTTCCATATCAACCTTGTTTGCACCGGCACTCTGCTGGGAACGGTTAATCGAAAAAGTATTAATAAAAATAACAGGCCTGTGCTTCTCAAGAGCGTTCACAAAAGCAGCAAATTTATTAAAGCCGGCATTGAAACTGACCGGGATACTCCTGGCAAACAAATACCGGCAGTTGTCATACAGTAATACCCTCTCATTGCCTGTGCCGGATATGCCGAACCCGCCAAGCCCGATATTTTGTGAAATCCGGCTGATATCGAATGTCAAATTCGCCACATCTGCCGGAGTAAATACAAAATCATTAAGTCGATTATTCATATCCTCAATCTGCTGATTCAATCTGGCAATCTGCGATTCCTGAGAAACCGCATACGCAGCATCGGCCTGTATTTTGGAATCGTTGTATTCCTTTTCGGTATTTTCCCTGAGCTTTTTTTGCGGCATAAGAACAAGCACGAATACAAGCAGAAAAACCGCCAGGCAGAATCCCCACACGATTGCTGTCACCTTCAGATATGCGAGATAAACCGAATTCATTAACGCCTCATTTCGATTGAGTCTTAAAAATGAAATTCATCTTGTACACAATTGTCTGCTGATTGCCTGCACCGCCCGGCGCAAAAGTAAAATCTTCATGACTCGATCTCTCAGCTATCGACTCAGACTGCTTCAGGCTGCCAAGATAATCCTTCGCCTCAATATCATAATTGCCCGTCTCCCTGCCGGATGTCTCCAGCAGCATCGTTCTTTCCGGCACAGGTATCTCAACCGGTTTGTCCTTGTCTTTTTCCTCCGGTGTTGCCAGCCTGGTGTATCTACTCTGAGTGGAAAGAGAATTAAGTATCAGCCGGCCCGGTAATTTCTGTGCAACTGTAATCAGTAACGGTGACCATTGAATAAAAGTATCAACACAACGGGACACTTCAGACAACTGATTGGTCAGCAGTGCCTTTTGATTTAAAGAGCTGCTGTGCAGCTTTACCTGCGGGGCAAATTCCTCTATTTTAATCTGAAATCTTGCTATTTCCCGCTTCATATTATCAATGTCCAGCCTGTCCTGCAGGTAGCTATCCAGCATTACCGCAAAAACCAGAATCGGTACAATTACAGTAACCGCAATGATAACAGTGCCGGCGAATGTTGTCCTGGCCGGTATGCCCTGTCCTTTTAATAAGTCTATAGTATGCATAATCTAAAAAGTTATCTCGACTATGTCGAGATTCCACAATTTTGCATTTTACTTTTTATTTTTTTATATTGTTCTCATCGCCAGACCTGCCGCCACTGCCATTGCCGGGCCATCCTTATGCACGATGTTCTTTAAAAGTACCCCCTTAAGCATTCGGCTCTGGCAGCGCAGCTTTTGCAGTGGATTCCAAAGCTCCACTTTTACCGCAAGACTGTCACTGAGCATCTGCACCATCCCGCCTAACATCGCCCCGCCGCCGCAAAGCAGAATTTTCTCGATTACAAAGCAGCCCTTCTGGGCGCCGTAATAACGGATGGTCTTTCCAATGTCCGCAACAAAAGGCCCCGCAACCTTCAGCAGAACCTCGTATGTATTTGCTGAAGCTTCCTGAGTTGATTCTCCATTAAGGCTTTTGTCAATCTTTGGTGCCGTCTGATTCTCAGTTTCAAGATGTTTTTTTATGTCCTCGACGCCAAAACCGATATTCCGCACAAAAGGCTGGCCATCATCGCCCTGTATCGCCAGGGTTGCATAAGTCCCGCCTATATTCAAAATGGCCACCCCGTGACCTGCCGGCGGTTTTTCCACCTCGCAAAAACAATTCAAAAGCGCCAACCCTTCTATATCCATAAGGACACAGTCGAGCTTGCCTTTCTTAGTCAGTTGCCCTCTACTCTTGATGAGCTTGTTTGTCGCCGCCACAAGATAGCCATAAGTCCTGTCGCTGCCGCCGTGGCAAAGCTGGTAATCTACTGCTATGTCGTTCGTGGGAAATGGGCAAACCTGCTTGGCCTCAAAAAGTACCGCATTGGGAACTTCGTCCTCTTCAAGCTGCGGAAAATCAAAGCTGCGGACAGCCACCTCCGGCCCGCCCACCGCACAGACCGCAAAAGAACTTTTTACGCCGGAGACGCGAACGCAGTTTTGAATTGCTCTTTGAGTGTTCACTTCTTTTCTGCTGGGGCTGTCGTCGCCCTTTTTGCTGATATCAACTACCCCCGCCGCCACAACAGTCCAGTCCTTGCGGTTTTTATGCAACTGGATAATCTTCACAGCCGTCGTGCCGATATCCAGACCTATTACGTCTTTGCGTCCGATGCCAACCATATAATCCATTCAAAATCAGGGTTTAGGGTATGGGATTTAGGGTTTAGTTCTTCATCCACTATTTTCTATCCCCTATTCCCTATACCCTATTTTATATCGGCTGTATTGTATCTAAAAACTGAATAAAATCAAACCTATTTTGCCGCAACAAAAAAAGGCCTGGTTTTCATCAGGCCTTAATATTACAAAGCGTCCGGCATGGCCGCTCTTCCACCTTTATACGCTGTTCTGCTCACACCGAACGCTCTATTCCGAGTTTTGAATTATGAGTTATGAGTGTTGAGTTTATAATGGCGTAAGCCATCCTGTGGACTAAAAACTCAAAACTAAAGACTCAAAACTATTTGTACTCACTTCTCCCACCAACGGTCTATTCCAAATCCTGTATCGTACTTTATAAGGTCAGATAAATCTACATCGTAGTGTATATTGCCGATTTGATTCATCGTAAAAGTCTTCCCTGAGATTGAACCATAAAAAGTAGCTGATTGTTTAATTGTAATATCGGCATTCTTTGCGTAATAAACACCATAGTAATTACCACTATTATTTATGGTCCAACTTTCGCCCTTATTGCTTGTTCCTGTTCCAAGAAGGATAAAGTTTTGCGGTTTCTCAGTACTATTATTGATTTGACCACCCTGGTCAACTTGAAGGTTACCATCGAGATATATCGTTATCGACGACCACGACGAAGGAACCCCTGGGGATCCATTTACAAGTATCTG
>CAZYWY010000251.1:0-3852 GCA_964651605.1 uncultured Pirellulales bacterium
CTTTCACCCTGGCCTTGGCCGCGTTCGCCCTGTGCTAATCCTCTTTCACCCTGGCCTTGGCCGCGTTCGCCTTGTGCTAATCCTCTCTCACCCTGGCCTTGTCCACGCTCACCTTGGCCTTGTCCTCTTTCACCCTGACCTTGGCCGCGTTCGCCTTGTGCTTGTCCTCTTTCACCCTGACCTTGGCCGCGTTCGCCTTGTGCTAATCCTCTTTCACCCTGGCCTTGGCCGCGTTCGCCTTGTGCTTGCCCTCTCTCGCCTTGTCCACGTTGCCCCTGAGCCTGCCCGCGTTGACCTGCTTGAGCCATATTAGGTTCACCCTGTCCCTGAGCTCTGGCAGCTTCCTGGTCAACCTGCCTTATCGCCTCATTGAGTTGCTCTCTGGCCTGACGAAGCGATTCAGCCTCATTGCCAAGCACACCGCTGGCGGCTTCTTCGATTCCTTCTCTGAGGTTGCGGATTCCTTCTCTGGCCTGCTGCTCAACCTGGTTTGCCTGAGATAAATTGCGTCTTACTGCCTCTGCTGCTGTCTGAAGTGACCTGTCAATATTCTCGGTGCTTGCCTGCCGGAGCGTGTCATAAAGTCTGTTTGAAAGCAGCGGCTCGGATTCTTCAGCCTGCTCGCTGACTTGCTGCATCTGTCTCATAAGTTCATTCAGACTCTGCCTCTGCTGGTCGAGCTGCTGAGCTAATTCACGATTGGTCTGTGTCTGCGAGGTCGATTGCTGTGTCGTTTGTGCGGAATTTTGCTGTATTCTCTCGGAAATCTGGTTCTGGCGTGCCTCAAGGTCTCTTGCCTGCTGGCGCATATTCGTCATTTCTTCTGCGAATCTGCCTGATGTTCTTTGCTGGAATTCCTGCCGCATCTGGTCAAGCTGGCGCTGTGCCCGGGTGGCAGAATTGATAGATTCGGAAAGATTTCCCTGCTGCATCTGTTCGGATGATTGCTGAACTCTTTCGCGTGCCTGGCTGAGCTGTTCCGAGGAGTTGGCCATCTGTTGACGATTCTGGGAATTTTCCATCTGCTGCTGAAGCTCGTCAATATCCCGCAGCGACTGCGTCTGTTCGTCCCTGAGCCGCTGGAGCTGCCTGTTAATTTCGTCTCTTTCCTGTTGGTTTTGAGCCTGTTGAAGTGCCGTTTGAGCCTCTCTGAGTCTTTGCGCCATCTCACCCTGTCTTCTGGCCAGCTCACGAAGTCTGTTTTGCATCTGCAGGTCTTCAGACTGATTTTGCTGCTGTTCGGACTGAGCCAGCCGCTCTGACTCATACCTGTCCTGACGCTGTCGAAGCTCCAGTTGCTGCAGTTGCTGCTGTCTTTGAGAAGAACGGGAGCTGTTTGAATTCTGCCCGTTGCGTTCTCTTGTAACCTGACTTTCATTTTCTCTTTGCTTGAGCAGTTCCTGATAAGCTGCCTGCTCTGCGGCTATCGCCTTGGTAAGCTCTTCATCCGTGTATGATTCTATGCTCTTGTCGAGGTGATTCAGTGCTGTTTCCATATTCTCTACGACCGAAGCCGTTGGGTTGGCTGCAGCGGCAGTATTAGACGCACCGGCACTGATTTGATTCATCAGACATACGGAAACAAGAATCCACAATCCGGTTTTTACTATGGTATTCATTTTTAACCCCTTTCGAGTCTCGGTAATCAATTACACGATGCGATTTTTCCTTATTTTATATAGACTTAATTCATCTGATTTGAGTCTGGAATCACCGGCTGCATTGTCGAACTCTGGCTGCCCTGTTCGGATGAACGGGCCTGCTCAAGGGCCCGGGCCTGTGACTGCCGGACTAAGTCAAGGTCTGTTTTGCGTTTTTCGGTATAACTCGATGCAACAGCCTGTCGTTTAATGTTCCAGGTCGCCGTTAAAATCTGCTTTTGAAGCTGGATAAGATTTTCACGCCTTTGGCCTTGCTGACCCTGCTGATTTTGATTCTGCTGCTCCCTTTCTCTTTGCTCCCTTTCTCTTTGCTGCTGGCTGTTGCGGTCCTGAAACGACTGGCTCTCACGTAAAATTTCCTCAAACGGACGGACTTCTGCAAAATATAAGTCGCTGACCGACCTGCGGGTATTGCCGTCCGGCCCCATATCTTCCGCAGTTGCGAAGGCTCGGCATTGAGTTTCTCAAGCGCCAGCGTATATTTCACAGGCACTTCTTTGTTGGCAGATACGGATTGCCCCAGAGCGATTTGTTCGCTTTGTGTACCTGCCAAATTATAGCTTATCCCATAAGCAGTCAGACCGTAATCATCAGAAACCTTCGCCTCGAGGCTGAGCTCCTCCAGGGCGGATGGTTCGATGTCACGATTGGGAAATACGGTTTTAACCTGCGGCGGGTTATTTTTATGCACATCAATTGCAAATCGGTCTGGTATCTTGTTAGCCAGTCCCTCGGCATCAACAAGTTTCAGGTCGTATTTTATGCTTTCCTTCGGAATGAAAGATGTTATAAAAACATTCGGCTGGTTGCTGTCAGCGGTTAAATTCAGGGTGGAGTTGTCTTTGGCAGTCAGCACAGCGGTATTTACGTGCTTGTTAAGAGTAAATGTCATAGTAATTTTCGAGCCTTCAGGAACACTGAACTGCCGTGTGTCCTTGATGGTTTTTGCGGGCAGGCCGGTGTATTGCGGATATACAATGTTGGCGTCTGCCCTTTGCAGAAAAGGAAATTCGAAAGTTGTTATTTTATAATCCTGCGTTCGTCTGCCGTCATATTCGACATGATAAAACATATCAGAGTTGACTTTTGAGATATATATGCCGAACTCCGGGTCTTCAAGGTTTTTTTCCATAGAATATTTTTCAGTCTGTTCCGGCGACGTGCCGAGCACAATATCAACCTGCCCTGGCACAAGCTCATCGAATTGGGCTGTTATGACTAACTGCGAACCCAACTCTACATTAACATCACCGGGCAGGACAGTAATAAGATAATCCATTGGACGGGGTGCCGGGGGTTTTGGTGCGAGAGAAAAAGACGGAGACAGTTGCGACAATACAAAAATAAAACAAAAGGTGGCTGCAGCCTGGCCGAGTATGGCAAATCCGAGTTTTTTGTTCGAGACGCTGGCCGTCCAGTTCTGCTGCTTTGCATAGCTGATTGCTTCACCAATGACCCGTTCCTGAAGGAAACCGAACTGGCCGTCGGCTTCCTGCGGCTGCTGTTCAATCGCAGTTAATAACACAGCGTGCAATTGTGGATTGAGCTTTTCTATATTTCGAGCAATAGCCTTATAGTCCGGCTCGATGGAAGGGGATTTGTACCAGGTAACGGCAGTTACTACTACAATCGTAAGAAGCAATACCCAGAAAGCAGCCGAACTTTGCCAGCCTGCTACTATTATGATAAGACCGGCAAGAGCGGCAAAAAACCAGGAAATCATCAATTTTTGCAACAGTAACAGCTTTTGCCGGCGAGTTACGACAGGTCTGAGAATTCGCCGGAGATTTGTTTCAATTGTCGGTTTCATTGTTATTCTCCTGGACTGCTTTTGCCGGTCGGGTCTGCCAGCCTGCCAGCAGAGTCTCAATAATTAACATAGCGAATATTAAGACGAACAACCAGCGCCAGAGTTTCTGTGAATTTTCCATTTCGGTTAAGCTGCTGTATTTTTTGCTCTGCTTGTTTTGCACCGCAACTGAGGCAGGGGGGCTGTTCCCGAAAGCAGTGCCATATTGTTCAAGCTCATCGAGTGACAATGCAGCTGTCCGGCTCTCCCGTAAAGGCAGATTGACGGCAAAGAGCTGGTTTGAGTTCGCATCCGGTGTCTCAATTCTGTAGATTCCGGGCATTGTTGCCTGTGTGAAAATCTGCTGTCCCGGCTCCAGTCTGGTCTGCGAACCGTCGGGGC